>CAMVLN010000004.1 GCA_947168325.1 uncultured Elusimicrobia bacterium
TGATTGCAACAAGAACTCCACCGTCAACATCTTCTTTAAACAGTTCTTGAGCTTGTTGTATATATTCATCTTGCAATTTTGACGACCTTAAGAAGAATTTCTTTTGTATTTTGTCCGGTCTTACTAATCCTAAATCATCTCCAGTAACAAAATCAAAGTATTCGCCTATCAAATCTCTTAAATCTTGAGCATTTTTAAATCGTTCTACTTCATCTTTAACTTTAAGTTTCATATCTGCCGTTATAACATAGGTCGCTTTTATATCCATAAATGCAGTCATAAAGTCATTAACATTTTTTAGTCCCATAGATTTAAGTCTTTCTCTGGCAACTAATGATAATACTGAATAATATTCCATTACATGATTTGTAAATGGAGTAGCACTTGGCAAGATTACTCCTTTGCCGTCATATTTCTGCAATATATATTGTGTTGCCATAAAAGCTTTTATGCCTCTAGCAGATGTTGTTCCACTAGATACTCTTGAAAACTCATTAGACTGCCCTTTTTCAACCTTCGCACTTGTAAATATATTTTTATATCTATGTGCTTCATCCAAAACTATTGTATCAAACCCTAAATCCTCAAAAAAAACTTGGCTTGTTGTTTTTTTAACGGCTTTTCCTGTTAAACTTTCTACTTTTTCTTCTAATTTAGCTTTTTGTCTTTTATTTAAGTTATTACTTGAAATAGTATCATACAAATCATCGGTAAGTTCTCTATATGTTTCTTCTTTAAATCCTAATCTTGTAAAACCTTCCCCTGTCATAACAGATATAGAGTTATTTTCTATACCCAGTTTAGATAGTTGTTCTATTATGTTTGCATTTAAATTATATAATCTGTTGATTTTTATGTTTGGCAACACTTCTTTTATCTCATATATCCATTTTTCGTACACATTGTTAGGAACGACAATAAGCGGTTTCTTTTTCCAACCTCTTACCATATATTCCCCTACAGTAAGTATAGAAGTTAATGTCTTTCCTGCTCCTACATCGTGGGCAAAACCAGCAGCACCTTTATTTATTGCAAATCCTACACCTTCAACTTGGCAAGCACGAAGTGTTAATTTTTTATCTTTAAAATTTTCAAATACATTTAAAAATAATGGCACTTTACTGTAGTCCGGTTTGTATACTGCTCTTCTGTTTCTCGTATAAGTTTCTGTTACTATTTTTTGTTGTTCTGTTGTTAGCTCTTCATTTAAAAATCTTAAAAATAATTTTTCTGCTGTTTCTCTTCTTGCTACTCTGACTTTAGCATTATATATGGCATCTCTTCCTCTAACAGTTTGTCTGTTTATATAATCTCTTACATCATATTTTGACGAGTTACCAAACATTTCCATGGGTAAATACTCTAAATATTCACTAAATTTACTTTTCAATGTTGCCCCGTCTATATGTATTTGTTCTGTAAGTTCGTCTATTACCGATAATTTTAATTCTCTAATATCTAAACTTTTTGGCAAACATTTCTC
The DNA here is from genome assembly GCA_947168325.1 of uncultured Elusimicrobia bacterium. Taxonomy (GTDB): domain Bacteria; phylum Elusimicrobiota; class Endomicrobiia; order Endomicrobiales; family Endomicrobiaceae; genus Ruminimicrobiellum. Next base: position 1,484 of record CAMVLN010000004.1, read on the forward strand.
TAATACTTTATAATGTCTGTCATAATCTTCTTGTGTCATTTCGTTTTTACTTAATTTTAAGTTGTCTATCTTTTCAAATATGTTCCCTTGAGCATAATTAAATTCGTTATAATAATTGCCATTATAATAATATAACAAGTCGTTATATTCTTGTTTATGTAAATCTATAAACTGTTTATCTATATATCCTTTAATCGTAGTATGTTTCCATAATGTCATTTCTCTTTCAGATATATCTGAATTGTCTCTAACTGCTACAATGTTACCTTGTTTCGTGTTAGTTTCTGTTATCTCTTCTGTTTTTTTTGCGGTTTTGTGGACTTGTGGGCTTGTGGTTTTTTCTATATTTTTTTCTACAATGGTTTGTTCTTTTTCTTGTTCTATTGGCTTTAATTCTAAAGACATTATGTTATCAAAACTTCCTATAATATAAGGTTCGATACCAAACCTACCTTCTCTTGTACTTTCTGTTCCTAAAACATTTTCTTTATGTAGTTCAAAATATGTGTTGTTCTGCAACATATTCAATCTATCTTCATATTCTTTACTATTTTTTTCTACTACACTTTTCTGTATAACAATAATATCTGTTCCAATACCTGTTCCTTTAAATATGTCATTTGGTAACCTGTAAGCCTCTTTTAATGTTCCTAACTTTGCTATTTCTCTTTTCGCCGGATTATCCTTTCCCCTCAAAAATCCGGAAGGGACAACCATAGCTAACACACCTTTATCTTTTAAAACATCTAATCCTCTTTTAATAAAATATTCTTGATATGTTTTAATATAATCTTCTTCTCCTACACCTTTATAAAATCCTCTATGGTCGCCATAAGGTGGGTTACCTATAACAACATCATAATCCGAACTAAAATCTCTTTTGTTACCTCTATCATCAATAAAGTTTGCCTCAAAATGTTGATTAAAAACTTTACCTACTACACCTATAGAATTTATAGTATTTTGTGCTTGTTGTGCTGCTTGACTGTTAATTTCGTAAGCTGTTATTATGGTATTGTTGTGTAAAATTCTATCTTTAAAAAAGCCTCCTACACCAACAGAAGCCTCTAATATATTTAACGGATTTTCTTTACTGTCTTTATATCTATTAACTATTTCCCAAACTTTATTTACTACTACTTCCGGAGTATAATATTCATCTAATATTTCTCTACCTTCAGCATCTTTTCTTCCACCACCTTGCTGGTATGAGGGTATGTCCGCTTGCGGACTTGCGGATAAAACCACATCGTTAATTTTTTGTTCTTCTTTTTTTTCTTGCTCTTCTTGTTGGCTAGCCCAAGTAAATAGTTCTCCATATTCAGCATATTTTGCTAACTCTTCAGCAACTTCGTTACTGTTACCTAAACTGTTCCAAGCTGTAGAAAAATTTTGTGAATAGTATTTGTTATCAATTATACTTATTTGGTCTAATACTTGAACATGTAAATCTTTTCCTAGCAGTGTATTAATATTTTTTATATCATCAGCAAAATTTTTGGCTATTATTACTCCTCTTGCATTAGATAATATACTGTCTTTTAATATGTCTTGCTCTTTAAAATTTTTAGGATATACTTTTGTGCTTATTACTCCATTAGTTGCATCTAAATAAAAAATACAAAAAGAATCTTCTCTTCCGTCAAGGATTTCTTTTGCATATTGTGCTGCCGTTTCCGGACTTTTAATATATTCAGTTGCTAACATTCCGGATTGTTCTACCGTATACGATACAACCGATTCTTTCTTTTCTATAGCAATATCTTCAAATTTAGTTTCTGTAGATATATCGCCGTCTGGTGATATATAAATATAACTATCGCTACCTATAACAATATGATATAGTAAGTTAATATTAAGTTTTTTACCTACTCTTGCTAAATGCTCTGTTATCAGAACATCGTTTTTAGATGGTTTTGGGTGTCCGGAAGGGTGGTTATGGAATATAAATATATTTTTTGCATTTAACAACAACGGAGTTTTAAAAACATCTCTGATTCCTGCTACTGTTCGTTCATTTGTTCCTATAGATACAAGCTCTGTTCCTAAAATTTTGTTATTTTCGTCTAAAGAAACAACATACATTTTCTCTTTTGGAGAAAATTTTAAATCTCTATAAATCTCTGCAACTTGTGCAACATTTCTTATTTTTAAATCTGTTGTAAATACCCGTCCACATTCTTTTAACCTTATGTTATACTCGTTTGGTTTTTCACTAAAGTCAAAAAAAAGTTGTTGGTTTTCCATTATTTACCTCTTTATTTAATCAACAAATTTAAGTTTTATCATTATTGGTATATGGTCTGATAATCCTCTATGATAATCATACGAGTTTGTATATATTTCTTTACCTATTTTAAGTTGTTCATATCCCTCTTTTTTATCTTTTGAAAAAACATGGTGCATTTGCTCTGATATACTAAATAATGAGTTATTGCTTATTATAAAATGGTCATAATCGCTTTTTAATCGTATTTCTTTTTTACTTTGGTTCACGGTAGTTTTTTGACCCCACTCATCTATATATTTACCTTTATTACCGTCTATAATGGCATCGCTCAAGTTTGAACCTCTAATTAGCTCTTTTCTGCTTATATTAAAATCTCCGGCTATTATTACTGGCACTTTTCTTTTATATATAGCATATACTTTAGCTATCTCACCTATTTCATAATTCTTTTTTTCGTTTTCGTCCGGTGCCGGTAAATGTATATTTATTATATAAAATGTTTTGGTTGGTTTGTCTATATGTTTAAATTCTAATATTTGTTCGTTGTTTTTTATAAATTTAAACTTTCTTATATCTTCTTGTTTGTTTTGTTTGTATGCCAACATATTAAGAGGTAGCGGTAGTATTAATAGTTGAAATAATAAAACAACTTATTATGCTATAAAAGCTCTAAAGATAGCACTGCAAATACTTTTGTGGTACTATCTTTCAACTGTATTTTGTCTATCTTTATCTTTATCTATTTGTTTTTCTATGGGTTTGAATTTTGTTTGTTTTATCGTGTTGTCTCCCATATCTAGTGTGTCTTGTTCTACATATCTTTCTTGTGCTAATTCTTTTAAATAGTCTTTGTCATCTGTATATATTTGTATTTCATTTCTACATCTTGTTATATTTACATAAGCATTTCTCATGTCGTTCAATACTGGTACTGATGTATCTGCATCTATCACTACTTTATTATAAGTTTGGCCTTGTGACTTGTATGTTGTTAAAGCATAACCATAATCAATTATATACGGGAACTTTTCTGTATCTATTTTAAGTTCTCTATTATCTTCCGTTTTTACTGTTAAAAATTTATCTTCTATATTTGTTATTGTTGCCCGTTCCCCGTTTCTTATATCGTATTCTTTATATTCGTTTTTAGTAAATAATATTTTTTCTCCTATTGCTAAATATACTTGCTTTGGTGTTTCTATACCATCTTCATCTAACACCGTTAAATCAAACAGTTTTTCACTTTCTTTATTTAGTGTCCCATTATCTAATAATTGTTGCCTTATCATTTTATTTAGTTCTTCTCTTGCTGATTTTGTAGATGTTATTATTAGGGTATCTTCATTATATAAACTTGCTACTTTTGTTCTTCTATCTAGCCTATCTTGTATTTCAGTTATTCCATTTTCTTTTGATTCTATTATAGCCAAACTTTCAGCCATTTTACCTTGCTTTGCATATTCCACAGCTTGCCTTAATTGTTCATCTTTTTGTCTGTAATTTTCATTAAAGTTCACTAAATCCCCAGCATTTTGTGCATCTTTTACCAACCTTTCAAATGGTTTTCCAGCACATATTGCCCCTAGCTGATTTATATCTCCTATAAGTATAACTTTATCCCCATTTTTGCTTGCTTTCTTAAATAAATCTCTTGCATTTCTGCTATCTAACATTGATGCTTCATCAAACAGAATCACTCTCGGTTTTTTCTTCTTGTCCGTAAGTCCGCTTGTGGTTATATCCACTTGTGGGCTTTCTTTGTTTTGTGATAAATAACTAGCTAAAGTCATTCCTGTTAGTCCGGTTTCGTCTCCTAAAGTTTTTGCTGCTACCCCTTGCATAGCAAGTCCCACTACCTCTATTCCACAACTTTCATAATATTTGCTTACTGCTTTTAATGCTGTTGTTTTTCCAGAACCAGCATCTCCTTGTATCATTGTTAGAAAAGTTTTACTTTTTATTGTATTTTTTACACCTTTTAATTGTATATCTGATAATTTTTTTGTTGCTGTTTTTTGATATTCTGTTATAAATTGGTCTACTTCTGGCATTTCTAAAGTTTTCCATTTTTCATTTAAAAATGTTCCTGCATAAGAAAAATATTCTTTTTCTGTTTCTATCATTTCTTGGCTTGTATAAAAATCTTGCTTTTTGTATATTTTGCCGTTTTTATCTTTGTAAACTAATTGTTTTACTATAATATTTCCTTGCTTTATTTGTTCTTTAAATTTCGTTAGTGCTTGTAAATATGTTATATCTTGCCACTGTTCCGTTCTCATTTCTTCGGTTAAATATTCGGTTATTATCTGTTTTTCGGTTACTATGGCATTTTGGTCTGTTGCTCTTCTTAATGCAAGATTCCATTTTTCCTGTTCCGTTAAATTGTCTCTTCCTTGCCTTTCTTGTTTTGCCTCTAATGAATATTGTGCTTTGTTTGCCCAATCTTTCCTATCTGTTATGGTCTGTTCCCTTGAGACTTTTTCTATATTTTCTTTGCTGTTATCAACTAAACCTTTTATACTTGTTTTCTCTGCTCTTTCGTTCCAATCTTTTAATATTTTCTCTTTTTCTACCAAAGGATTTTTATCCGCTCTGGTCTTTCTCCAAGCATTTATATCTGCCTCTTTTTCTTTTGCTTTTAATATCTGTTTATGCCTTGTTGAAAACTCTTCTTCAAGTTCTTTTGGTATTATATCTAACCGCCATTCTCCCTTTTTCTTATAACTTATGCTATATCCTAACGAATATAGTTTTGCAGCTAATTTTTGCCTATATATCGCTCCAAATGTTTTATTAAAATCTCCATTAAATATTTTTTTCATATCTAATGCTGTAAATTTTTTATTGTTTTCTGTCATATTCATTACGATACAATGTGTATGTAAATGTGGGTCGTGTTCCCTACTGTAACCATCACGGATTGTTACAAAAAGCATTTTCTTTGATTCTATACTTTCGTTTGCCGTAGGTCTTGAAAAACTGTGACTTTCTTCTATTTCTTTCATTGTTTCATATACTGCCTTATCATGTGCCTCTATTACATTTTTATCCTTAAATACTAACCCTTGAACACTTACGGTCTTTGGTGCCGAAAATGTTAAATCTATGCCGTGAACTTTATGTTCTTTGGTTACCTTATCTCCAAACTGATTTTTGCCGGAAAGGAAGTAGGAAAACATTTCTTCGTTTATTGTATCTTGTTCTATAAGTCCTAAAGTTTTACATAAGTTACCGTTTACTTTTACATAACTTAAACTTTCGGTTTTTTGATATTTTATATTGTTTTCTTCCAACAACCTATCAACTTCATTTGCTTGGGAAAAATAATAATTTTCTTCCTTTGTGTGATAGCTTGTTATATCTTTGATATTTCCTACTAATTTCATTGCAGTTAGCATTTTATTTTTTACCTTTTTGTTGCTACAACTTAGTTGTGCATTGGTGCATATGTTATTAAATCTGTTTATAAACTATAACAAAATTATATATAAATTACAAGTTTTTTAACAAAAACTTTTTACAATAATAAAAAAAACAGATTATAAAAATAATCTGTTTTTTTGTTATCTATAATTAATTATAAGTTTTTAAGGTTTTCTATTTTGAGAGTTTATCCATGTTAATAAGTGTTTTTCGTATAATCTTTTCATAAAATATAATTGTATTTTATACAATTATTATTTAAAATACAATTGTGTTCTAAACAAAATTTGCGAGTTTATCAAGTCAATTTACACAATTCCTAAAGCTTTTTTATAATCTTCTATTGCTTTTTTTTGGCTTTCAATACTTTTTATATCTTTTAGTAAAATTTTTATTTTTTTACTATATTTATCTTTAATTTTTTTTATTTCTTCTTTCTCTTCCTTTTTAATTTGCTCTACTTTGGTTTTAGTGTCATCGGTATTAAGTTTTGTATTTATATTCGTAAGTTCTGTTTCAAATTGTTGTTTCAAATCTTTTAAATCTGTAAAAATGTAATCCTTTCCACCTACATTAATTTTTGTTGCCATATTTTTCCTCCTAAAAATTTATAAAAAAAATTCACCTTGTGAACTTTTTAATTCAATTTTATTTATTCTTAATTTTTTATTGATTCGTTCTGCAATAACAAAATATTTTTTATTTTCTTTTATAAGTTCAACTTTTAAAATATACTTTTCACTTAATTCATAATTATTTAACTCTTTTATAGCTCTTTTAAAAGTTCTTACAACATTATCTGTTCTTTCTGATTCTAATTGCAAATCTTCTGCTAGTTCTTTAATACTAAGTTTCAAGGAATTTCCTTTAAAAATTTTTTTATCGTAACAAATCAAAAATTTGAAAGCTATAGGATTTTTGATTTTATAAACTTCAGGGTTTCGTAAAAAAGCTTTTCTCTCATAAAGTTGTTTGGATATGAAAGGGTGTAAAGAAAGATTTAATATTGTTTTTCCATAATCATTTTTATCATTCCAAACATCCATCCTTGTAATAAAAGAAAAACCAAAACCTTTATCACCAAAAACCAGCATATTTGATAGTTTATATAATTCCTTTACTTTTTGAAAAAGCCATTGATAAGTTTGTCCACTTTTTTTTAGGTCTAGTTGTTTAGATAAATCTCTCATTGAAATATTAATAACTGAAAAAAAACCTTCTTTATCTAAATATTTACACCCTTGTTTTTGCCAAAAATGAATTAGTGCTAGCAATATTTTCGCATGAGTAGTATTCAACTGTCCATCACCCTTATCAGTGAAAGACATTACACCCCTATAAAGTTCATATTCTTGAGTTTTTCCATCATCGTATTTAAATTTAATTTTAACTTTACTTTTCAATCGCTTATCTGTTGGATATGTAAAAAACCTACTATCAAAAGTTGTAAAGCTAGAAACTTTAGAAATTCCGTATTTACCAGGCATAGGTATTAATTCTAATTGAATTGGGAGTTTTTGCTTTTTTTGTGCTTGAGCTTTAGAATCTGAAGCATTTATAAGTGTATCTAATTCTTTTTGACTTTTGAAATTCGGAGCATTATCAAAAGTTGTTTTTTCTCTTTTTATTTCTTGAAAAGTTTTTTTATGTTTTATTTTTGGAATTTGAATCGGTTCGGATTCTAGTTCCAATGATGGAGTAATAATTATTGAAAATGTAATTTCTGTTTTTAAAATTTCTTTTGCATAAGTTTCTAGTAAATTTTTATAGCTTTTATTAAATTTTTTTACGAAAGTTTCATTAGGAAACGATAATGTTAGTGTGTTATTTTCAAAGTTTTTAAATTCTATTGGCTCTATCCATAAGCTGTACTCACTTTCACTTAAATTTTGTTTTAATTTTTCTTTTAAATTTTCCAACAACTCCATAAAAAAATCCTCCTTATATTTTGGAGGGTATCTTTTCACTTTGCAACTTGCACTATTATTTTATAGAATATAGCTGTTGCTAAATATGTGAGATACTACCTCATGTATTTGTGGTAAAAACTGCTAATTTTTGCCACCTAGTGCGATTATAGGAATATCTAGCTTGATTGTCAAGTTTAGGTATTCCTATTTTTTTACAATCCAAATTTTTGATTTTAGCCCATTATTTTTTAAAAAAGGATAAGTAATATTAAATTTATAAAAAATTGCAAAATAAAAACCTTTCTGTGTGTTTAATGAAGTTTTAAATTAGAATTGTTAGGCTATTTTTATAAAAAATTCTATTTTTAGCAAAAATTCTATTGTTTTTGTCGTTGCCGTTTTTGTTTTTGAATTTAAAAAAAGATGTTGCCAGTTCTCTTTTTTCAAAAGGTTCTTTTTTGGAAAAAGAGATAGTCTTTAATAGTCTTTAATAGTCTTTAATAGTGAAAAAATTTCTTCATAGTTATCAATACTTTTTTTGATTTTTTTACTCCACTATATCACGGGTTTTACTCCGCTATATCACGGGTTTTACTCCACTATATCACGGGTTTTACTCCACTATATCACGGGTTTCACTCCACAATGCCATAGCTTTCACACCACTATCCCATAGGTTTTACACCACGATGCCATAGGTTTCACTCCACAATGCCATAGCTTTCACACCACTATCCCATAGTTTCACACCACTATATCACGGGTTTTTATGCGAAAAAAGTGTTTTTTTGTTGTTTTATCCGCTTGTGGTAATGTCCGCAAGTCCGCATATCCGCTTATGGATAAATAATCTTTTTTTTAAAAATTTGACAAAGTGTATAAAATATTATACACTTATAATAGAGATGAAAAAGATGATTATAAAAGAAAGTGAAATTTTTACAAAGTGGTTTGAAAAATTAAAAGATAGAGTTTTAGCTAGAGTGATTTATAGATACATACAAAGATTAATGCTAACAAATTTTTCTAATGTAAAATCTGTAGGTGATGGTGTGCATGAGATAAAAATAGATTATCAAAAAGGATATAGAGTTTATTTCACAAACATTAACAGACAAATAATTTTATTACTTTGTGGTGGAGATAAAAGTAGTCAAAAAAAAGATGTAGAAAAAGCAAAGCAAATAAAAAAACTTTATGAATATAGAGGAAGATAAAATGAATATGGAAAAAATATTAGCATTAGAAGATTTTGATACAACTTTTGCAAAGAGATTAGCAAAAAACCCAAAAGAATTGAAAGAATACGAAAAATTTATTGCTGAAGAGTTTAATAAAGATGGAGATATTGCTTTATTTTTAGAATGTTTAAAAGTAGTAGCAAAAGCAAAAGGCAATATAAAAGGACTTGCAAAAGATGCAAAAGTAGCAAGAAAAACTATTTATAATATGTTATCAAAAGATAGTAATCCAAGTATTAAAAGTTTTTTTGCAGTATATAAGTTATTAGGTGGAAAAGTCGTTTTTTCATTTCACTAATAAGAAATGAATTATACATCAAGAATACTGTCTATATAACAACTGTCAGGACATAAATCAACTTTATTGCTCCATACTTTATCACTATCTATATCAGGGTTAATATCCCAACATATACAGTGTTGTTTGTCAACATAAACTCTGCGAAAATCAGTTTTTTTTGAGCGAAATATCCGTAAGTCCACAAGCGGACAAACGGACTTGTGGATATTTATTTGTTTTCTTGATTTTTTTCATATTTGTTTATGAAGTCAGTAATAGCCATATCTACAATTTCATATATGTTTTTTTCTTCTAAAAAAGCAATTTTTTCAATTTTTTTCTTTTTATCTTTATCGTAATATGTAGTCCATTTAACGAGATTATTTTTTGTAGCTTTTTTTTCTTGAGGGGAATTTTTTATATTTTCTTTAGCAGCTGAAATAAAAGCTGTTGCCGGATTATTTGAAGTAAAATCTTTAACCATTTTTATGCTCCTTATTTATTAATTTTTTTCAAAAATTCATTTACAAAATTAGTATAATCGTCAACAGCATTATGAGTAGGAGAATAGTCAAATATATTGATTCTACTTGCTTGCGCCTCTTTTATCGCTGTATAATCTCGTAGTTTCGTATCAAAGACTGTGGTATCAATTTGTTTAGCTATATCTTCTACCATCGTTAGCATTTGTTTTGCCAATGTAGTTTGAGGATTAAATCTATTTACCACAATTCCGGTAATCTGTATTTTTTCATTACAATATTTTTTTACTGCCAAAAATGTTTGATAAAGTTGCCCAATACCGGCTGCTGAATATGTATCAGCCATTGTCGGAATTAGGATATAATCACTTGCAGTCAAAGCATTGATACTTGCAACACTTAATGTAGGAGGAGTATCTATTATTATGTATTCATATTTATCTTTAATTTTCTCTAAACTTTCTTTAAGTCTATATTCTTTCCCTGTTTCGCTTAAAACTTTATCTAATTCAACAAGATTTTGACTGCCCGGAATGATATTTGTATCGTTAGTATCTTGAATTACTTGTTCTATAGTTATTTCTTTTCTTAGTACATCATATATTGTAGGTAAAGTCATATTTGCTTTTGAGGTCATTGTTATTGAACATTGGCTGTCAAGATCTATAAGCAGATTCTTTTTATTATTGTTTTGTTTTCTAACACCTGCATCAAGATTGAATGATATGGTACTTTTGCCTACACCACCTTTCTGATTTATAACACTTACGATAGTAGCCATAATTCCTCCTTACTATCTTTTTCCGTAAGTCCACAAGTGGATATGTGGATTTATCCATAATATACCATTTTTGATATGTTTTGTCAAGTTTTTATATAAAATAGGTAATAGGAACTTTATATAATTTAGACAGTATTTTAATTTGTTCTATTGAAGGGACTGTAATACCTTTTTCGTATCGGTATAAGGTTTGTATTCCTATACCAAGAACTTTACATACGGAAGGTCTTGTGAGACCAGCATCTTTTCTTGCCGATAGTAATTTGTTTTGTAATAAATTCATATCTTTCATTTTTTATAATCCTCTCATAAAGATACTGACATCTCCTCTTTCCTGATAATCAAGAGTTGTTATACTATTTTGTTGCTCACCGGGACTATTGAGAACAGTTCCAGCACCAACACCATCTTCGTGAAACAAAATTATCTGTCTATTTTTTAAGTTGCCAAAATCTTCTGGCAACAAAACTGCATGTTGTCGTTGCACTTTAGAGTTAGAAACACTTGACGACTTTTCTCCAGTAGAAAAAGTTTCTTGTCTTTCGTCATAAATCATCGTTCCAATTCTCTTAGACAACATTTCTCTTGTAGGCATATCGCCAACTCTCATAGCTATCAAATGGTTTGGGTTATCTGCCCAAGCTCCTCGCTCGTGTTTCTCTTTTTGTGGTAACCTTTGACTTGCTGCAAATATAGCAAGACCTTTACTCCTACACTGAGTATATACACCTTTTTCAATATCGTTAGGCAAATTAAAAGTCAGTGCCTCGTCTATAATTACTACTGCTCTTAACCTATCAGCACTTGGCATATCTGACATTGATATAGTCTGCATAAAAAATGCTGACAACATTAACGACAAACTACCAACTTGTTCTGATGCACAAGCAGGATTATTAAGTAAAAAAATTCGCCCTTTATGTTTAATAATATCTTCTATAGATAATACTTTATTGCTTTTAGTTAAAGCAATAGTAGCAATATCTCTAAATCCTAAAAGAGCTGTAGCTAACTGACTCTGAAAAGTCTTGTCACCTTCTTTAGAATCCATTTTCATTCTAAGTTCTATTTTAACTTTCTCTATAGAATCAGAACTTCTAAAAGCATCTTTTAACAACTCTATTGCAGAATCGGACCAAAACCTATCTGTTTGACCACTCTGATGACTTTCTACTGCTGTGGCAACAAGAGAGTGTATAAGTTCTGGATGTGTCCTAAAATCGTCTATAATATCCCACTTAAAAGTTCTTTTATCAAAAGGAGCAAATATTAAGTCTGTATCTGGATTATAGAGTGTTCTTAACCATTCTCCTTTAGGATCATGTATAAGTATAGGAATATCTGGATATCGTTTTCTTATATCATTTTCTATAAGATACAATAATCTTGACTTACCACACCCCATATCGCCTAATATTGTTGTCGTCCTAGAAAGTCTGTCATAAGGTAAAAACAAATGGTCTGACGACTTACTAGAAAATTCTCTTATATGGTTAGGCAACACTTTCAAATCAAAGTCAGATACTTCTATTCCAGAACCTTTTTGTGCTTTTGTAGGGGTAAATATCGCTCCATGCTTAATAGATTTCTGTTTAAAAACATAATGAGCATATTTTTTAAATATTTCTATACAAGGAACAAGTAAAACAAAATAGTAAACCTTCTTTAAAAAAGGCAACCATATATATTTTACTATTTTTTGCATATAAAAGTTGCAAAAAATTTCGTTGTAATATGTAGGCAAGAAATATTTTATGATATAATACCCACAAAAAAATATACTTAAATAAACTGTTATTTGCCAGAATATAAGTTTCTTTCTTGGAGGTTTCCAACAATAGAAAACAACAAAATGATAAACATATATAGCCATACAAAATAAAACAAATGCTTGTATGTGAGGGGAAACTCTCTCAAGATAACTCAAAAAAGAGTTTAATAGATTCATTAATATTCTAATCTACCTTTAACAAAAATTTGTATAGGAACATTTTTAGATATTTCAATATAATAAGAATAAACTTCATTAAGTTCTGACTGTGACGACTGTTGAATACTGTCAGTAATATCACTAACAATACTATTACCACTTACTGACGAAATACTACTTGCAGTAGCATTTAACAACACTTTTGCAGGTAAAGTATTTTTACTTGCTTTTACAATCTTTCCCGGAACTCCTCCAGAACCATCAGTATGTAGTGCAATACCATTAAACTGTATTTCTTGTCCATTAGGAAACACCATAGTCGTAAAAGTGATATTTACTCTATTAACAGTCTTTTCTACATTACATTGTCCTATAAACTTTGTTCCTCTAGGAATCATAACTTTTTCTAAAAATCGTATATCGTATTCTGTTTCTGCTACTACTGGTGTAATAGAATTAAAAGAAAAAATTGCAGTTTTTAACACAGCATCAAACATAAATCCAGTATGCAAAAAGTAGTTAGCATTAGTATTATAAACTGGCTTTGTCGGATAAGTTTGTCCTTGAGCAAAAATAATTTGTGGACATACCCACAAACCCACAAGTCCACAAAACCGCAAGTAGGCAACCATTAACTTAAAATGTCTTTTCATAACAGTTTCTCCTCTATATTTAAGGTATTTTTATAGTTATTTCATACTTTCTATTTTTGTTTCCACTTTCAGCAAGTTTAAACTTTATTTTGTCATTCTTATCAAAACTTTGAGCTAAAATTATACCTTCAAGAACTCTATTTTTTGCAACCATAGTATCAAAATATTTTTTACATACTACAAGTTTAGAACCTTTTTTTATTTCTACATTACCCACAAAAAAATAACTTGTAGAATTATTTTTAACTTGGAACTTTAATATATGATAATTCTTATAAGGAGTAATAGAATATATACCAACAGCAACATCTGAACTATTTTTAAAGTTGTCGGCATAAAAATAAGTTTTTTGGTTAGTTTTTATAATATCGTTAAGTATAGAATAATTAAAATCTTCTTCTTTTATAGGTTCTTTATTACTTATAGTAGGGGAAACTTCTTTTTTTGTTTCAACTTTCTCTTTAACAACAAAGTCAATTTTGTCTTCTTGTTTCTTAATTTCAGTTTTAGGTTCTTTACTAACTTTTTTAGATATAGTTTTTGTAGGAACAGCTTGTATTATAGACACTGTATTTGTAGATACCAAAAAGTAGTTAGCTTTGCTTTTATCTGTTGTTTTAGTAGCTAAAAACTCGTCTGGAACTTTTAAATCACTATAAATATAAACAGTTTCTATTTTAGAAGTTAAATCTTTTGTAGGGGAACTCTTTTCATCTTGTTTTAAGTTAGGTTCTTCTTTAGTTTCTAACAGTTTTGATGACGACTGATTATAAATTTCGCCTTCAAACTTTTCTTGGCTTACACTTTTATTTTTAGGAACAAAAAGTATAGCAATAATAAAAATAGCAACTATAATAACAAAAAAATTTTTAATTAGCTGTAAATTTATCATTTTTTATATAACTCTTCACTAAAGTTATCTACTAACAGACCATAAGGAGCATCCATAGTTCTTTTAACTTTCTTGATAGAAAGTTCTATATCAAAAGATTCTTCTGCTTTATATTCTGTATTATTATAAGAGGAGATAAACCTTGTTCCTTTAACTTTTACAGCTACAAAGTCTGGAGTATCTTTTAAAACATTAATATGAGTAATTTTAGTTTCTGTTTTAAGTTGTTTATTCTGCACATTCTCAATTATATTGTTAGATATAACTATAGAGTTAGCTTTATTAAACATATTTTCAGTCATCATTTTACCAGCATGTCTAAAATCATCTTTAATAGAATAAAAATTATAAGAAGTGTAATACATAACAAAATTGTTAGTGAAATTTACAAGCTCTGGTTTTGTAATGTTCTGATAAGATTTAACATTTTCAAAAGCTTCAGCTTGACCTAAACTATCAACTCTAATTACAATAGGTGTTTTTTTCATTGCTTGACTTAACAAGATAATCAAAAAAACAATAATACAAACTAACACAACAATTAAAGTTTGCTGGAAATTTACTCTGTTTACATAATCGCCAAACACTTCATAATATTTTCTTTTAGGTTTGTCTATTTGTGTGCTTGCGGACTTGTCCGCTTGTGGTTTTTGTTGTATTTTATCAATCATTTTTTTCTCCGTTTTTGTTCTCGTTCGTGAAATTTCATGGCATCGTTGTAACTTATTTGACTACTTTTTGTACCCAAATCCATATAATCCATGAATGCCGCAAGATTTTCATTGTCGCCTCTTTTAGGCATCTCTTCTTCAAGTTTTTTTATTTTTATTGCAGTTTTTTGTCTTGCTTGTTCAAATCTTTGTCTATATTTCAATTTTTCTTTTTCCAATTCTTCTTTAGAAATTTGAGCAGGAATTATTACTTTTCCAATTTTGTTGGCAAAGTTTTCCAGAATAGTCCCTGAAAATAACGGTTTATTTCCTTGTGCTTGTTGTAAACAATACAGCAAAACTATAATAATACATATAAGAATTATTATTATTGTTTTATAAATTAAAGATAATAAATAATGTTTTTGTTCTTCTGTCATTTTTTTATCTCCTCGGTTTTGATTTGTTGATTGTTCCTCCATTCCCTTTATTTTTTAATCTCCCAACTATACCACTTGCACTTTTGCCTGTTTTAGATACCAAAGTTTTTGCTGAATTTAATATTCCTGTTCTTGTTGCAAAGGCTCCAACGACTCCTATAGCAGCACTTCCTACAGTCCCTAAATTTTCTCCACTACACAGTTTCATCGTTATAGCTAAAGACATACACAATAAACCTATAAAAACCAAGCAAACCAAAAATATTTTTATGGGAACAGCATTAGCTGTTGTTCCGTCAACTTGCAAAAACACATTAACCCCGGAACCTACAAAAGAAGCTTCTATCGCACGAAACACAATAATCCAGAATGAAATTTGGAACAAACTTTTAAACCAAGAAATCATAAAAGTTCGTGTGGATTTCCACAATCCTGCAACAAGTGCCAAAGGTCCTATTATATATAAAACAGACAGCAGGCAACTTCGCATAATTAATATTACTTGTTCAATAATTAATGTTATTGGTAACAACAATGCTATTATTATATCTACGACTCCAACTCGTCCGGATATAAGAGAAAGATTGAATCTTACAGGATTTGCCTCTTTATATTTTACAAGACCATCATAAAAATATGTCATCTGCCATTGATCGAATAATGCATTAGATATTAATTCACACAAGCCCACAATTCTAAAAAAGATATACTTAAAAGCAAGAAGACCACAAAATATGATAATAGCTCGTTTAAATATTTCTATATAATTTGGTTCTTTATTGCCGATAGAATTTACTTGTTCTTGAAAAATTTCGGCAACAAAAAGGGTTAAAAAGATAATAAAAGCAATTCCATAAGAAACATTGTAAAATTTTCCTATAACATCATTTGTTGCCAACACACTAGTATCAAGCAAAAAAGTTGAACTACTTGCCATAGGAAATTCCTTTGTTGTTCAATTCATTCCATAATTTTTTATTTTGTTGCCTGTTTCCTTGTTCTTGATTTTTTGTTTCTTCCAAAAATTTTTTGAATTCTTCAAAATCAGAGGCATCTCGTTTTAATGCTTCCTGTCTTTCAAGTTCTTTTTGTGCCTCACGAGCATTTATTATTTCAAGTTCTCGTTGTATGGAAGCAACAGCATTGACCAGAATTGTCCCTTGCAATTTATCCATTTCGTTTTTTTCGGCGGTGGTTAGTGATGTTTTAGATGCTAATGTTATATATCTATCTATAGCTTGCATTTGTATTTCTTGAGCTTCTTTTTTTGCTTTCTGTTGTTTAAAAAGGGAATCTATTTTTTCGTCAATTTTTTTATCAACATTTTCTTTTTTTCTTTCAACATATTTTTCAATTTCTTCAACATAAGTTGATTTTTTTGTGTCGGGATTGTCCCAAGCAGATTGTAAATCGTAAACGGCAGTATCTCTTGTATTTATAAAAGCATTTATAATACTGTCTCTAAAATATGCACCAATTCCGCCTTCATATTTATTAAGTTCTTGAACATATTCATAATATTTTTTAGTTTGGTCATAATTTTTTTTGAGAAAAGTCACAGTTTGAACAAACTCGTTATTTTGTATGGTGGCATTTGCTTTTTGCCACAAAGTCTGTGCATGTATTGCTGCTGTGGCATCGGGAGCACCAACGGCAAAAATATTTGCACTATAGCTACAAATTATTAAAAAACTAATAAACAAGGCAAAAATTTTTTTCATTATTTTTCTCCTATAACTTTTTTTAATATATCAAGTTCCGTAGAATTGGGATTATTTGCTCTTACTGTGTCTTCAAGTGTTCTGTCATCAGGATCAGTCGTGCATATATAATAATCAGTTTTATTCGGTTCTATTTTTATAACTCTTGAATGTTCGTTAAACTTTAAAAATACTTCTGAGAATTTTCCTTTTTCTATGCGGAGATTTTCAACCTTTTCTTTATCTTGGTTGGTTAGTCCAAACTTATTAAGCAACTCAAATCCTGACTTTATTCTTAACACATATTTTAAATAGCTGTTGGAAATCATTGCATTGGCTGCTTTGGTACTTAAAAATTCAAGTGGACTTTGAGATATGGCATATATTGCGGCATTAAATTTTCTTGCTGTTCTGTAAAGATTGCTTATAAGCAAAGAACCTGTTTCATCGTCAAAAAATCGCCAACCTTCATCAATCACTATCATTTTTTTGAGATTTATATTTTTAAGTTTTCCGTAAATTGCAGTTTGTATTACAAAAAAGATTATGGATTGCAACTTTAAATCTTCACTTAATTTTTGTAAATCAAACACCACAATTCTATCCTTTAAATTAAGTTTTGATTTTCTGTTAAACAATTTTCCGTATCTTCCGAAAGTAAACAGTTCCAAACTGCTTGCAAACTCTTTAGCTATTTTGCAATAAGTTTCACTTTCCGATTTAAAATTTTTAAGTTGAAAAACTAAATCTTGCAATAAAATATCTTCCTGTTCATTATATTTGTAAGTATTTTGTATTGCCATATCTATAACCATCTGTTCTTCGTTGGTATAATTTTTTTTGTTTGTCATTTTCTGCAATAATAATGCAATATTAGATATGATATCAGGGTCTACTTCAAAATTATTTTCTGAGACTATTGCATCGGATTTTTTCGGTAACGGATTAAAAGCAAATGCTTCAGATAATTCTATATCAAGATAACTGCCACCGAACAATTTACATAATTTCCTGTAACTGCCACCAATATCTATAATTATTATATGATTATTAGGATTTTCTATAAAAAAATTTGTTAATAAAAAATTTGTTGTAAAAGATTTTCCTGCTCCGGTTTGTCCGATAATTAGTCCGTGTTTAGCTGACAAAGTTGGATCAAACAGGTCTAACGGTAATAATTGGTCATCTTCCGTTTGAAATAACAAGTTTGGAGTTTTAGAACCAGTCCATTCACAAGATACAGGCAACATTTGGGATACTGCTTGAGAATTAAAAATATGAACTCTGTCATTCAAATATGAATGATTTGGCAATACTGATAAGTATAGCTTTAAAGTGTTAATATCATCTATTATACCGTCTGACTCGCCAAAACTGCGAAAAGCAAGTAAAGCAATGTTGGCTTTTTCGGTTAACTTTTCAAGAGTTCTGTCTTTAAGCACCACACAAAACGAATATTCAAAAAACTTCTGATTATTTACTTTTGTTTCTTCTATCAAATCTTCCGCATCTTGTTTTTTTGCTATTGCCTCATGATTGGCAATTAAACTAAATCCTGATACACCTTTGGCAAGGTTTGCTTTAATTTGTAGATTTTTTTGCAGTTTTTCTTGTTCTCCCGTATTTATTGAAATAGAGATTTCACAATCGGGAATAAATTGGTTTAAAGTGTTGAGCAAATCATAAAAGTTAATACTTTCAGGTCGGAAATATAAATTTATTGCTCTATAATAATAACCGTCAATATATATATTATCAAAATTTATTTCACAAGCATTATATACTAATTGTTCTCTTAGGGTTTTATCGGATTCTATGTCTCTTATATTCAATATTTCGCTCCTGCTTGGATTAAGATGTTTATATAACAGATTTATCATTTCTTGGTCTTTCAATTTCCTTGCATGTATTCCTGCTGTTTGCAATCCAGTAATAAATGTTTTTGATATTTCCGTAAGTTTATTAATTCTTGTATTATGAATATTTTTATCTATTATTCCTGTAGAATTTTTTATTAAAGAAGAAACAGTTTTTTTCTTGTCGTAAACAGCTTTTGTTGTTATGAACAAATAAGTTTTTTTATTTTTTGTATAAGTCTTTTTTAAATGATTAATTTTTTGTTTGACTATAAATTTTTCCAAATCTGTGTCAGGTTTGGTGGTATTTTTGTATTCATTTATCAGTTTTTCGTTTCCAACTGTTAATGTTTGTAAAAATTGTAATGTTAAATTGTCAGGTAAATTATGCAATAAAGATTTTATTGTAGTGAAAAAAGAAAGTTGGTTATCTTCTCCGTGCAGAGTTAAGTCCGGAAGTGTAAGTTCATAACAAAAACTAAACTGTAAATCTAACCCTATTAAGGCACCATCTTCCAATGCCCACAAGTTTAGTAAACTAACTAAAGAAGGATAATTATAGTTTTGTATAGGTTTCGGTTTTATTTGGTTCATTTGTTAAATGTTCCCTATAAGGCACAATTTTAGTTTCTTTTCTTACACTTAACTTTTTAGGTGTAAAAGTGTAAGTAATAAGGTGTTTAAAGTAATTTTCTCTTCTTTTAGCAAACTTCTTAAAAAATATAGCTAATATTATAAAAACTACTATTCCAGCTATCATAGACACATAAAACACAATAGCAAACGATACGAGCAACATAAATGCTAAATCTAATATTTGATACCCATAAAATAACTCTTGATTAGAAACAGCTTTATAAGTTTTAATTTTATTCATTTTTATTTAAAGAAAGTTTTAAGTAATGTCCAAAAAGCACCAGCAACTAAAATACAAATACCACCACCAATAACCCACTTCATTCTTTGTGGAGCTCTTTCGTCACCCATAGCCATCTGAACACCTACAACAATACCACCAATAATAACAGCAGCTCCAGATATAGCAATAAGCCATTTAATTAATTTTTCTAATCCTTTAGCTATTGTGTCACTTTCTCCTAAACTTATATCAGCACAAGAGCCGGGATTTGCAACTAAAAATAAAGCTCCCATAACTATCAAAGTAACAAATAATAACTCTTTTTGTGTTATAATTTTTTTTAACATTTTAAACCTCTTCTTTATTTATAATATTGTTTTTTAATAAGTATTTTTTTAGTATATCATTCCATTTGAATAAAGGATCAAAATCTATCAGTTCTTCATAACATTTTTTAGGTTTTTCATTGTTTGCAAGTGCTATTGCTGCTAGATAATATAATTTCTCTGTATACATTTCTTCTTCAAAAGTATTTTCTTTAGTTTTTAATAGTTTCTTTCTAATTTTATTCTTTAAATCTCTAATAGCATCATCTTGTCCTATTAATTGTTCTGCTTTGCTATAATATTTATATGCCTCATATAATCTATCCGACTTTTGAGATTTATCAGCTAATAATAAGTATTTGTTAATTAAACTTTCTTCTGTAGTTTGTATATCTTCATAGTACTTTTTAGCTTTATCTTGGCTTAATAGTTCAAGTTTTTCAGTTTCTTGTTTGGCAAGTTCAATATCATATTTAGATAATGCTTTTTGTATTGTTTTTTCATATTGTTTTATTTCAGTATTCTTCACAGAATCAACTCTATTTGCAACAGTTTTTGTATTATAATTATCATATAAGAACTGTTCAACATCGTTATTCGGAGCAATATGTATAGCTTTTAATGTTTCCTTATAACTTTCAACTATATTATTTTTATCAATTAATTGTTGAGCTTTGTTTAAATGTTGGCTTGTTTTGATAGCAATACTTTTATTTTGTGCTACTTCTAAAAGATTTATTGCCTCATTATCTTGTGGTTTTAGTGGCACAGTTCTATAAAGTAACGAAATTGCCTCATCAAGTTTGTTAGACTCTATCATAGTTCTAGAATCTCTAACAGAGTTTTCATATAGTCTATTAGCTTGTTTATATACATTTTGGAAATCTTCAGTTATATTTTGAGTTTTAGAATAAGTAAATTTATTTTTAGTTTCCCATCTATAAAGGAAACCAACTTTATTTATAGATTCTACTTCTGAGAACTGATAAGAGTAATCAAATTGAAACCCATAACATTTTATACCAAAACCTACATTTATATCTTCGCCACTATATCCGGCTCTAAACATTATAAGGTCATATAACATATATTCGCCACCAAACGAGTATATAAATTCATGGTCTTCTGTTCCAAAATCCAATCCTATCTTTAATTTATCATAAGTAAAAGAATCTTTTTGTTTGCTATATTTTGGGAATAATAATGTTTTTAACCCAAAACCACATTTAGCTATTACCGGAGCAGATTCGTCATCTTCTTTCAACTTTATTGGCATATTTACTATGTTTTGAACTACTATTGCTGAATCTATGGCAGTTTGGTTCCATTGTTTTATCCTTTTGTATAATCCTAAATCTATACCACCACCACTATCGCTATAACCAACAATGTTATAATATAGATATTTTACACCAATACCATAACTAAGTTCTAAGCTTTCCACATAGCCACCATAAGCGATATTAATTACATTTTGACTTGCAGAATCTTTTTTACTGGTATCATCTAAAGTTTGTCTAATTTCTATATCATCAGTAGCTAACTGTGTGCCACTAATAGCAAAGCCAGAATGTTCGGATATCTGTAAAGCTATACCTAAAAACATATATCTTGTATCAGCAAGTAACGACCAATAGTTGGCTGAAACTTCATTACTTTCTAAATTACCTATTAAAGCAGGGTTATAATATATAACACTTACATCGTTACCTATAGCAGTAAAAGTTCCACCCATACTTGCAGCAGCAACTCCGGGACCATAACTTAAAAAATGTTTTCTTTTGCCTGTAGCATATACATGTATTGTTGATAACATACACAATGTGAACACTATTATTTTACAATAGCGATTTTGCATTTAACTTTCCCTCCTTTCTTCTCTATAACACAAAGATAAACACCATTGTAAAGATTATTTCCATTACCATCTTTGCCTTTATAAACATAATCATTGGTTCCTGCTTGTGCATCAAAACTATGTTCAAAAACAAGTTTACTGTTTAACGAATATATTTTTATTTTTACCGTTTCGTCTTCATTACAGTTAAATCTTATAGTTGTACTTGTTTTGTTTGGGTTAAAAGGGTTTGGAGCATTATAACAAATGGTAGTGTCTATACTTTTGACTATAAAAGTATTAGAAACAGAACTTTCAAGACCAAACTCATTTTTAGCTATGATTTTATAAGTATAATTTCCAATAGGTAATTTACCTATATTTGCTCTATAACCATTATCACTATCTTCTATCGGTGATAACACTGTATAAGTGCTACTATTTATTTCTATAGGCACCGTAGGATTATTGTTGTTATATATTAAAACTCTCGGATACTCACTTGCCAACTTTACACTATCATCGCCAGTATAAGTCATTTGAATATTGATGTCAGACCTAATATCAATATTTTCACTAGGAGTTATAAAAGTATCTTCATATTCTGTTATTATTGGATCATTTACTATAGAGGAAAAGTTTCCACTTACGGAACTTTCCAGTCCGAACTCATTTTTAGCTATGATTTTATAAGTATAATCTCCCAAAGGAAATTTACCTATACTTGTTCTATAACCATTATCACTATTTTCTATTGGAGACAAAACAGTATAAGTACTACCTTTTATTTCTATAGGATTAACTAGATCTGTATTTTTATATATCAACACTCTTGGATATCCAGTTGCGAGAGTAACTCCATTATCACCTTCATATTTCATTTGTATGGAAATATCAGTGTTTGGGTTGATATTTCTTGTTGGCACAATAAAAGTGTTTTCATGGTCTGTGATTACTCCGTTTCCAGTAAAAAATGGTCCTCGATATTCTCTAGATAAACTGTCCCCTATTTTTATTCTATAACTGTAATTATCAGCAGTTGTTATTGTTCCTATGTCCGATAAACTTGTAGTATATGAATATGTTTTTCCATCTGTATAATTGGTATCATTATAGTCTACGGGATTCATCGTAAATCCATCAGATTTTATACTTTGTCCGTTATTATAAATATATAATACAGGTGAAGAACTCGGTGCTTTGTTTTGATAATTTGTATATGCAAATTTATATGTGAACTGACCTCTATTAGTAGGATACCCTTTAGGATTTAAAACTCTTTCATTAAATCCATTTTCATCTACATAAAAACAATTTTCTACTTCTTTCGTCGGCAAGAAATATAGTACTAATTTTTTATGTGGACCATCATATGACGAATTATCTGAACCATCATCGCTCAAACCCAGTACCACCATCTGCTGTTGTCCATCTATTTCTGTTGTCATTATTGAGTAATTTTGTGTAAGGGTCGCATTAATATTATCATCAATATAAAAAATTTCTGAAGGATTACCTGCTGTTTTACCATCTACACTTCTTTTAAAAAAGCCTATTCTTGTTCTATCAAGAATATGTGTATATCCAGTATAAAAACCAGTACCATCTGCAAATAAACTTTCTAAACGTATATTACCATCATTATTTCTAAAAACAAAAAATTCTTCGCCGGTTACAAAAAATCCGTTAAACGAATTTGCTTTATTAAGGTCAATAAAACTTGATATATAATTATAAGTTTTGCCATTAGATTGATATGTTAAACTTTTTCTACAATTTCCTTCATATGCTTTATTCCCTGCATCAAGAGTCATAGAATAATTGGTAATATCAATATTACAACTTAAATAACGAGGAGTAACAAAATGGTTACCCCCAGGAAAATAATAGCCATAAACTTTTAGAGTATTTTTATAAAACGATAATGTAGTATACTCAGGGACACAGTTATTATATTTATCTGGAAGTTGTATAATTTGTTCTATTTTATTTGTGTCTGTATTTAATACAGAAAAATAATATCTATCAAAGTCGCCAGTATTAAAATTATAACGGTTATATAAAGTATAAATTTTATTATTATATGCTACTGCTTCTATTGGAAAAAATGAATGCAGTGTATCACCATCACCAATAACAATACCACCAATATCTTTTTCAATTTGTTGAGTTTTTAGTGACACTTTTGCAAACTTTCTAACATCATAGAAAATAAATATATAGCAATCATTCGCTGTCTCCATCATACAACTACACACATCGGATGTCCCGTTTATATTAAAACTAATAAAATCTTCTAAAGTTTTAGTTGTTTTATTTAATTTCTTTATAATTAGTTTTCGTCCAGCATAATAAGAATAATAGACAACATAAATATCATTGTTGTAGTTAAACATAGAACTCTCAAATTTTACATATTTACCTTGAATTACATTGTTTCTTAAATCCCAACTTGTACAACTAATAACACCATCATTTACTACTATTGGTTTTGGATAAGGATTTTTTACTACCTCAAAATTATCTTCCAATGCCCATAATGATGTTGTTAAAAACAAAAACATCAAATAAAATATCCAAAATAAATTTTTTAACATTTTATTTTTTACCTCCATTAAATTTATATACAACAAAAAAACACAGGCTTATTTTTTCTTGCCTGCATTTTTATTTGTGAATCTTTTATATAAATAATCTCTTTATCTTTTTTGCTATAAAAAAATAAGCAACTAATAGAGAGAGGCTGTTGTTGTTCTGTTGTTGTTCTGTTGTTGTTCTGTTGTTGTTCTGTTGTTGTTCATATTTTTAATCCTAATCAATAATTTATATCACTGTCAAGTATTATTATTGCAGAATCTACATCAAATTTTTTATTTCCTTGTTCTTGTTCTTTTTTTACCATATTTAAAATCATTGCTTCCGTAGACTCTTTATTGTTTTTTGCAAATCTGTATAAATCAGGATAAAGTTTTTCTTTTACTATTTTTCCACACAACATTATCTGATTATCATTTTCTTCTTTTACCACCTTTATCCTCCTTGTCCGCAATATACCATTTTTGATATGTTTTGTCAATATATTGACTATAAATACAAACTTTTAGGGTTAAGCAAAAATTCTTTGAGTCCCATTATTAGAACTCCATCTTTATTTCTCCATAAATCTGTATTATCTTTTACAATAATTATTTTTTTAAAAGCATCTTTTACTGTTAGCAAAGATTTTGATTCCTGTTTTAATTTCTCTGAGTCAGGGATATTATAAGCAGATTGAATGTAATATCTTTCACTTTCTTTGTTACAAATAAAATCTATTTCAAAATATTTTCTTGTTCTTTTTTCTGTTTCATTTTCTTTTACTCTTTCTTCAATTATCCCAACATCAACGGAATACCCTCTAACTTTTAACTCGTTATAAATAATATTTTCCATTATATGATCTTTTTCAACTTGCCTAAAATTCAACAACGAATTTCTTATTCCAATATCAGTGAAATAATATTTAAAAGGTGTTCCAATATATTTCCTTCCTTTAACATCATATCTTTTTGCTTTTTGAATTAAAAAAGCATCCTCAAGATAATGTAAATAAGAACTAATAGTTTTATCTGTTACCGATACTTTTAATTCGGTATTAAAAGTATTTGCTATCTTTGTAGGGTTTGATAACGAACCAATACCGGAAGAAATTACTTCTACTAAAGTAGCTAAAATTTCTTTGTTTTGAATATTATTTCGTTCAATAACATCATTAATGTAAATATTGTTTGTTTGATAAGTCAAATATTCTTTCTTTTTTTGAACATTATCTTGTAAAACAACCAAAGGTAATCCGCCATAATTAAAATATTCATTAAACAAATCATCGCTATAGTTTTTATGTATAGAACACAGTTCTGTAAAACTTAAAGGATATACTCTTATCTCATCACCTCTGCCCCTAAATTCAGTAACTATATCTGTTGATAAAAATTTTGAATTGCTTCCTGTAACATAAACATCCAAGTTGTCTATAAGCAAAAATCCATTAAGTACACTTTCAAAATCTTCCATTAGTTGTATTTCGTCAATAAGAACATAGTACATTTTTTTGTCTTTTATCAGAGAACGAACATAATCATCACAGATATCAGGATTACGATATTCTTTATTTTGACGAGTTTCAAGCTGTATTGTAATAATATGATCTTCACTTACACCGGCAGAAAGTAAATACTCTTTAAACAATTTAAAAAGCAAATATGATTTTCCGCACCTTCTGATACCGGTAACTATTTTAATTAGTTTATTGTTTTTACTATTTATTAGTTTTTGTAAATAAAAATCTCTCTTTATTTCCATTTTTACATATTCCTTCATTACGGAAAAGTGGTATTTTTACCAATTTATCGGAACAATAGTATATACTTATTCAAATAAAAAAGCAAATTAATGATACCTATCTTTCAAAAGTTCTTTCTTTTATTTTTCCAATATTTTTAACAATTTGTTTTAATGCATCATTAAATCCGGATAAAAATTTATCTTCTTTTGTTTGCAAAAACAATCCCGCTTGTATCATTTGTTCAGTGCTAAAATAATCTTTTTCCATAACTTGCAATGCCACAGCTGTATTATTAAAGAATTTATTTAATTCCATTTTTTCTTTAGTATTCAAATTTTTAGATTCAATTTCTATATCTTTTAATCTTTTGTCTAACTCTTTATATTTCCATTCTATAACTTCATATTTCTTTATTATCTTCCTATCTATATTAATTTCTTTTATATTAAAATTGTAGTTCTCTTGCTCATTTCTAACAACTGAATTATATCGTTGTGTAAAGTTTTTCCCATAATTTGCTTGTTCTTCACTGACAATGTTATCGTTATATGTTAATATAATTTTATTTTTAATAAATTCGTTTTCTTTTTTTATATCTTCTAAATATTTATTTATAGTATTTTTTTCTATATTAGCTTGAGTATTAGTTAATAGTGACATTTTTTTATCAACTTTAACTTGGTTATCTACATTTTCTAATGCTTGTTCTCTTCTTATTTCTATTTGTTCTAATTCTTTTTCTTTTTCAAACAATATTAATGTAACTTGTTCAACATCAACATCTTTCATTTTTTCTACAGCTTTTTTAAGTTCTGATTCTAACTTTTCAATTTTATTATCTAATCTCTTTTTTTCTTCTTCTGCATTATAATAGTTACTACTGTACCTTGAAATCCAACTCTGTTGTTCTTTTGTTTGATCTATTTTATTTTGTATTAACTCAACTTTTTCTACTTGAGATTTTAGAATTCCAATTTCTGCTGTTAATTGCATTCTTTTTGTATCAAATTCAGCATTTACTACTGTTTTTTCTGCTTGCTTTCTGATAACAGGATCTGTAATAAGATCAAGTTTTAAATCTTCAAAACTTATATCTCCAACTTCTTCTTCTCTTGATTTCATTTTCTGTGCATCTTTTATTCTTTTATCCTTTATTTCAAGTTTTTGAAATATAAAAGGATCTACTGAATTTTCTATTAAATGATAATTAATTCTAACCTTTTTCCACTCATTACCATATCGCCAAGCTCTACCTTCAACTTGATGTAAATCATTAGGATTCCAGGGCAAATGTAGTATATGTATATCTGTAGTATATTTTTGTAAATCTATTCCCTCTTTTATAGTATCACTACCTATTAATATTCTTGTTTTCCCTTCATTAAAAGAATCCCTTATTCTTATTAATTCTTTTTCTTTATCTGTTGAACCATTAATAATTTCTATTTCGTCAGCACCATATCCCATTTCATTAACTAAATAACTTTTCACATAATCATGAAACTCTACACCTCTTGGCATATATATGATTTGTCGTCCATTAGGATTTGTGTCTAAACTTGTTTTTACTGCTTGTAAAGCCATATATATTTTAGGACTATTTTCTACAAACTCTTTTGGAGTAGGTGTTTTAGTTGAATATCTGCTTAAATATGGACTTAATGTTATATTTTGTAACTCCGTGATTGCAACAAGAACTCCACCGTCAACATCTTCTTTAAACAGTTCTTGAGCTTG
>CAMVLN010000005.1 GCA_947168325.1 uncultured Elusimicrobia bacterium
TATATAACACCAATAGATTTTATTAATAAAAATTTGATAAACTAATTTTACTAAAGGGGTCAATATGTTATGAACGACTACAAGAGATTGACATAAAACAATTTTTTTGTTAAAATGTCCGAAGTCGGTTAATAAGGGGCTGATTAGAAGTTCTAATATTTATGTTTCATTGTGTGTTGTGGGCAGTTAGCTCAGCTAGGGAGAGCATCTCCCTTACAAGGAGGAGGTCGCAGGTTCAATCCCTGCACTGCCCATTTCGTAGGTAGTTTTTTGTGAATATTTGGAGGTCTCTTTATATGAAGAGAATTTCTTCGTTTCTTGTAAAAGCGAGCTTTTTTTTATTTTTTGCTGTATCTCTAAATTCTTTAGTGTTAGCTTCTGTAGAGCACTCATCTAATGAGATCAAAAGAAGTTTTTTTAACATAAATACTCCTGGGACAGATAAGTTCATAGACTACTCTAAGTACGGTGAGTTTCTAAATGTTGGTACAGATCAGTACAAATATATTCCATCAGATTTTAAAGGGTTACAAGAAGCTTCAGGAGAAGGAATTTATCCTAATGTTGCAGATGTTTTCAAAAGTCCTAGGTATAAGGAATTGTTAAAAGAAAAAAAATTGGAAGGGGATAAGTGGGATTTTGTTAATTCTATAAATTTTGAATTGAATTATTACAAATGGGCAACAGCTCAAGAGGAACCGGGTGTGAAACAATATTATATAGCTCTCGCTCTTGAAAATGCAGGCAATTATGCTAGAGCTATAAAAGCATATTATTCAATTTTAGTGTTTTTTCCAAAATCTAAAGGGACATCGTATTGGGGGACAGCATGGTATGTAGCTCCGGTCGCTTTAGAAAAAATAAAATATCTTACTAGAGAGCATCCTGAATTGGGAATAAAACTAGTTGATGCAGAGATTGATATTCTAAACAAGTATGATGATATAACATCAAATGATAAATATATTGTAAATCCTGGTAAACTTGTGAAAGCAGAACAAAAAGATTGGATATTAAAAAAACCGGTAAATTTAAAGAAAATAGGAATTAAAAAAACAATAGGAAAAGGTGATGTTAAACTTGTTGAATATAATAATAAACATTATCAGTTATTTGTAAGAAATAAACCGTTTATCGTTAGAGGAATATGTTATTCTCCAAACCCTGTTGGAAAATCTCCTGATAATGGAACATTAAATGTTTCAAGAGACTGGATGTTTGCTGATTATAATGAGAATGGTATAATAGACGGTCCTTACGAGTCTTGGGTAGACGAAAATAAAAATGAAAAACAAGATGCAAAAGAGCATAATGTTGGTGATTTTGAGTTGATGAGACAAATGGGAATAAATACATTGAGATTATATCATTATCCAAGTTTTAACAAGAAGTTACTTATGGATGGGTATAAAAAATATGGATTTATGTATATGATTGGTAATTTTATAGGAATGTATTGTACAGATTCTGGTGCAGACTGGTTTGAAGGAACAGATTATACGAATGAAAAACAATGTTTAAAAATGTTGTCAAGTGTAGAAGATATGGTTAACGAGTATAAAAATGAACCTTATGTTTTGATGTGGGTTTTAGGAAATGAAAATAATTATGGGACTGTTGGTGTTCCTGGTGTTTCAGCTGGGACAGGTTGTAATGTAAAAAAAGATATAGAGGCATATTATAAATTTGTTAATAGATGTGCAAAAAGAATTAAAGAATTAGATCCTCAGCAAAGACCAGTTGCTATATGTAATGGTGATCATCTATATATGGATATATGTGCTAAAAATGCACCTGAGCTTGATATTTATGGAGCAAATGCATATAGAGGAAAAGAAGGTTTTGGTACATTGTGGAAAGATGTTTCTGCTTTGTTTGAAAGACCAGTTGTTATTACAGAATATGGTTGTCCAGCATTTAGTAAAATGTATGATAATCAAGAAAATGAAATACATCAAGCAATATATCACGAAGGCAGTATAAAAAATATTCAAGAAAATGTTGCGGGGTATGGAGCAGGAAATGCTTTGGGTGGTATTATATTTGAATGGACTGATGAATGGTGGAAAGCAGGGCCTCCACCGGAATATGATCCTAGTGTGCACGATAAAACAGCACAGTGGGTAGGTCCTTTTATAGATGGCGGTGGTTATGAAGAGTGGTTTGGAATAGTTTCTGTTGGTGATGGTAGAAATAGTCCGTTTAAAAGGCAATTAAGAAAGGCATATTATTCTATACAAGCTTTGTGGAAAAAATATAAATAGAGTAAGAGTAGGGTATTGTTGGTTATGTTTTAATGTACATAATAACAAAATTAGATTTTGATATTGCTTTCCAGCAGTTTTTTGATTTTAGATGTGATGCTTGTGACAAGTTGTATATGTGTTAAAAATATGTTAACTTATCCTAACTGTCCGGTTAATTTAACTGGGTGGTTTTTTTGTTAATAATAAATTGATAATAAGAATTAGTCTTTAGGGACTTTTTTAATAACAAAGTTTTTTATAAAAATAGTTTCTATAATTTTACTATAAAAAGCATATAGTACAATTTTATGCTTTGTTATTAAGGTTTTGTTTTTTTATTTGAGAAATCTTAAAGTTTTTTACATTGTTTTTTGAAAATTCTACATTACAACTTTCTTTTATACAATCTAGCGATATAACTTTGCCTTTGCCATTAGGTGTGTTCACTAAGTCGCCAATTTGTGGAGCAATTTTTTTGAAATTAACATAATTTTCATATTCATAATCTAAACAACACATAAGTCTACCACAAAGTCCAGAAAGTTTTGCAGTATTTAAAGATAAATCTTGATATTTTGCCATATCTATTGTAACAGAAGAAAAATCTTTTAAAAATATTTGACAGCACAATTGTTTACCGCAAGCTCCAACTCCACCAATAATTTTGGACTCATCTCTAACCCCAATTTGAACCATTTGAATCCTTGTTTTTAAAGCATGTGCTAAATCTTTTATAAGTTGTCTAAAATCTACTCTCGTTTCTGAAGTATAGTATATAAAAAGTTTTGTTCTATCAAATGTGTATTGAACACATGTAAGTTTCATATCTAATTTATGTTCTTGAATTTTTTTTGAAACAGTGATTCTTGCTTGTAAATTTTTATTTTCGTTA
The DNA here is from genome assembly GCA_947168325.1 of uncultured Elusimicrobia bacterium. Lineage (GTDB taxonomy): Bacteria > Elusimicrobiota > Endomicrobiia > Endomicrobiales > Endomicrobiaceae > Ruminimicrobiellum. Next base: position 3,139 of record CAMVLN010000005.1, read on the forward strand.
TTAATAATTTTTTTTAAATCATTTTCAGTTGCAATTCTTAAAATTTTACCTATATAAATATCTTTTGTTTGCTGAATATTTTTTTCTTTTTCACATACAACCCCAAACTCTGTTCCGTGTTCAGTTTCAAGAATAACTTTATCATTTAAATTTATAGTATATTGACCAGTTTGTGCATATACTTTATCTTTAATTCTTCTAACTATAACTCCAACTACCATTGGCATAAATTATATCTCCTATATTCCATTATATTTTAGAATTTATATATAAAAATAAATTGTCTAACACATTTGTAGGATTAGCATTTTTTTCTAAATATTTTTTACTTTCTAACAGCCTTTCAATAATATTAACATACTTTAAAGGATTTTGTCTAAAACTTTTTGTGGCATTTTCTGTAATTATACTGACTGTTTCTAAAGCTTTATCTCTACTTGTAGAAACAGATTTACTTTTTAATAAAATATCTACTATTGGCAACTTTTTTAAAGTTAATTCTTTCCATAATGTAGAATATTCATTTTGTGTATTAAGCATCAAAGTTTCTGCTTTTTCAATAGAGCCATCTGATATCTGTGCAATATTTTCTGCAGTATTTTTTGGCATAAAATGTTTGTTCTGTAAGTATGCTTGTACTTCTTCATTTTTTAATGGTTGAAAAAAAACTGTTTGTACTCTAGAACAAATTGTTACAGGAATTGTTTCTTTATGTTTAGCTATTAAAATAATTATTGTATTATCTGGTGGTTCTTCTAATGTTTTTAATAAACAATTAAAAGCTTCTATTGTCATTTTTTCTGCTGGTTCTATTATAAAAATTTTCCATTTTGCATTTGTAGATTTAATATAAACCTTTTCTTGCATGTATCTAATAAGCTTTATTCCTAACTTTGCTTTTCCTTTTTCATAATCTTTTTCTACAATTTCATCTTGCTTTTCAAAGTTTATAATATGTAAATCTGGAAATGTTTTGTTTTGAATATGTTCGCATGATGAACAATGGTTGCATGGACCAAAATTACTTTTTGTATAATCATTTATTTCACAATTTAAAATCTTAGCAAACTCTATTGCAGTCATCATTTTACCAGTACCAGATTCTCCTACAAAAATATAAGCATGAGGAATCTTGTTATTTCTTATCTGCTCTGAAAGAATTTTTTTTGCTTTTTCTTGTGCTATTACTTTTTCAAACATATAATTTTTTCTTCTTAAAAAATTTATCTATTTCTATGTTTATTTTTTTTTGAGTTTTTTCTACTATATTATTTGTGTTTATTTTTTTTATTCTTTTAGGATACTTTCTGGCAATAGCAAGAAAACCTCTTCTTACTTTATAATGAAAATATATATTCTCCCTTTCTATTCTATCGCCACCAGTAAAACTACCCTTATTAACTGTGATTGCTTTTTTTATTCCTTTAGATGGTTTTATATCAAGATATATAGTTAAATCTGGTTTTATTCCTTCTGTAGCAATATTATTTAATTTCACTATTACATCTTTATCTAATCCTCTAGCATATCCTTGATATGCTAGTGTAGAATCTGTAAATCTATCACAAATAACTACATATCCTTTCTTTAAATTTGGTTTTATCACTTCTTGTAAATGTTGAATCCTTGCTGCTTCATACAACATAAGTTCACAAAAAGAGGAAATATTATTTCTTGGATTAAGTAAAATATTTCTTATTTGTTCTGCTACATCACTACCGCCAGGCTCTCTTGTTAAGATAACAGTTAAGCCTTTAGATTCTAAATACTTTTTTAGTAGTTCAGATTGTGTAGTTTTTCCACAACCTTCACCCCCTTCTATAGTAATAAAAACAGATTTTTTATTTTTCATAAAAGTACAGAGGTATAAGATAGCATAATAATGTATACGAATTTCAAAATTTATTTATTCATTTCTTTTAAATATCTTTGATAGCCAATTTTATTTAATTTTTTATCTTTATTTAAAATTTGTTCTTTCATTTCCATTCTATAATTAATTAATTTTTTTAAAAGATTTTTATTATTAATTGAAAGAATTTCTATTGCAAGTATTGCCGCATTTTTTGCACCAGCTTTTCCTATAGATACACAAGCAACAGGTATTGATGGTGGCATCTGTGCTATAGAAAAAAGAGCATCCATTCCTGCAAGAGTTTTTCCTTCAATTGGAACACCTATTACAGGGAATGTAGTTTCTGAAGCAACTACTCCCGGAAGTGCTGCTGACATTCCGGCAACAGCTATAAAAACTTTTGCACCTTTTTTTATAGAACTATTTACACATTCTTTCACGAATTTTGATGTTCTATGTGCTGATGCAATATTTATAGAATACTTTAGTTCAAATTTATCAAAAATTTTTAAACTTTCTGCTACTACTGGCAAATCAGAATCTGAACCCATTATAACCGAAACTTCTATTTTTTTATCCATTTTAATGCCTTTTGTGCAATATCTTTTCTATAGTGCATTTTATCAAAATTAATTTTTTGAGTTACACTATAAACTTTGTCTATTGCTGATTTTATGTTATCTGCTATAGATGTTAAAACTATCACTCTGCCACCAGATGTCAAAATATTTCCAGCTTTGTCTTTTTTTGTTCCTGCATGAAACACTATAGCTTCGTTTTCTTTTATACTATTAAGTCCAAAAATTTTTATATTCTTTTCATACTTTTGTGGATACCCTCCAGAAGTAAGAACAACACATACTGCCGATTTTTTATACCATTTTATATTTAAGTTATCTAAAGTTCCAGATATTACATGTTCTACAATGTCAACCAAATCTGTTTCAAGCAATGGTAATATAACTTGTGTTTCAGGATCTCCAAACCTACAATTAAATTCTAACACATAAGGAGTCCCTTTATCATCTATCATAAAACCTATGTACAAAACACCTTTATAATCTATATTTTCATTTTGTAAACCATTTATTATGTTTGGAATAATTTCATTTTTAACTTTATTTAACAATTCTTTAGTTGCTATAGGTGTTGGAGCATAAGCTCCCATTCCACCGGTATTTAAACCGGTATCTTTATCACCAACTCTTTTATGATCTTGAGCTGCAGGCATTATTGAAAAATGTTTTCCATCAACAAAAGCTAAAACTGAAATTTCTTGTCCTTCTAGCCATTCTTCACAAATTATTGTATTACCAGCAGTTCCAAAAGATTTATTCTGCATAATCTCTTCAATTGCTAAAAGAGCTTCTTGTCTATTTTGGCACATTATAACACCTTTACCAGAAGCAAGACCATCTGCTTTAACAACAACTTTTTTACTTTTAGGCCAAGATGTTTCAAAAAAATTTTTAGCTAAATTAAAATCTGTGAAAGTGTGGTACTGGGCAGTTGGAATATTATATTTTTGCATAAATTTTTTTGCAAAACTTTTACTTGCTTCAAGCAAAGCTCCTTTTTTTGAAGGACCAAAAATTTTTAACCCTTTTGCATTAAAAACATCAACTATTCCGAGTGCTAAAGGAACTTCTGGACCAACAAATGTATAATCAATTTTATTTTCTATTGCAAACTTTAAAAGGCTATTAAAATCGTCAACATTAATATTTATTACTTCTGCTAGATTAGAAATACCCGCATTACCTAAAGTACAATATATTTTTTCAACTTTTTGACTTTGTGCAAGTTTCCAAATAATAGCATGTTCTCTTCCACCGTTACCTATAACTAAAAAATTCATACTAGCTCCAAACTAGAACAGATATTTATCAAAGAATTTTATTAAAATTAAAAATAGTATAAATGCAATTATTAATGTAGCAATCGTAAGATACCAATTATACTTTATTAATGTTTTTATATTAAAATTATTACCACTTTTTTGTGCTGCATAATTATATCTAATTTCTTTACTTAAATCAGCATATTCAACAAAATTAGTACATACATCTTGTTCTTTTCTCCATTTACAGTCTACCATGCAAAAAACATTTCCTTCACCGTTAGCATTTACACTATTATCACCTTGAAAAAGACAAGTAATACAATTTTTCATCTTATAACTCCATATTTTATCTTAAATAATCTATAGCATTTTGAAATATTTGCTTTCCCCAACCATAAACACCATTAAAACTTTCTCTTGATGGGTGTTGTAAAGCATAAATATATCTTTCTGGATGAGGCATAAGACCAAACACATTACCTTTTTTATTACATATGCCAGCTATAGCATTTAACGAACCATTTGGATCTTGTGGATATACTGTACATTTTCCATCTTTATCACAATACCTAAAAACAACTTGATTGTTTTTTTCTATTTCATCAAGAATTTTTTTATCTGCAATAAACTTTCCTTCACCATGTGCAACAGGTAAAGTTATTATATCTGGCAATTTATTGGTCCATAAACATAAACTTCTCCCATTTATCTTTTGAGTTTTCAAATGAACCCATCTGCATTCAAATTTATTTGAATCATTATAATATAAAGTTGAATTTTGTTCAAAAGTCTCTGGTTTCGGTAAAAGTCCCATTTTTATCAGCACCTGAAATCCATTACAAATTCCTATTATTGGCTTTCCTAATAAAGCGAAATTTTTTATATTGTCGCCTAATTTATATTTTATCTCATTTGACAAAATTTTTCCTGAAGCAATATCATCTCCATAAGAAAAACCACCAGGTATTGCCAAAATATCATAAGACAAAATCTTATTTTTACTTGATATTAATTCATTTATATGAACTTTATCAACAACTGCATCACAAAGCTCAAAAGCTGATTTTAACTCATAATCACAGTTAGTTCCTGCTGTTCTTATAATAATTACTTTTATTTTTTTCATTCTGTTTACCATTTAAAAGTTTTTTGCCATGCTTTTTGTAAACTTTTTATGTTTTCTTTTATAAAAACTTTTGACTTTTTAGATTCTATTTTTAAAAATTTATCTTTTGAAACTTCTCCTATTTTTGATACAACAATACCTTTAAATAACTTTTCAAATTTCTCTGCATTTTCTGGCAAAACTTCTACAACAAATCTAGAATTACTTTCCGAAAACAATATTTCTGCTATTGTCATTTCTTCATCCGTTTTTATATAATCTGCATCTATGTAAACTCCTTTATCTCCCGAAAAAGCCATTTCCGAAATTGATGTTATAAGCCCGCCTTCAGAACAATCATGACAAGATTCCACTATACCCTCACCTATTGCACTAAATATTGCTTTCATTATTTTTTTAGAAACATTTACATCTAAATCAGGAACTAATCCATTTTTAAAATTTTTAACTTTTGAATAAATAGATGCCCCTAATTCATTTTTTGTCACACCTATAACATAAATAAAATTACCAGCTGTTTTTAAATCCATCGTAATTGTTTTATTAACATCTTCTATAACAGACATAGCAGAAACTAAAAATGCTGGGGGTATAGAGTATGTTTTTCCATTAATAGTATATTCATTGTATAAACTATCTTTCCCTGATATAAAAGGTACACCATATCCCAGAGATAAATCATAAGCTGCTTGTGAAGCTCGAACTAAACTACCTAAAATTTCAGGTTTGTTTGGATTTCCCCAACAGAAATTATCAAGCAATGAAATTTTTTCTGGGTCTGCTCCAACACAAACAGCATTTCTCATAGCCTCTTCTATTGCTGAAGCTGTCATTTTATAAGTATCAATTTTTCCATATTCTGGATTTAGTCCATTAGATAAAACTATACCCTTCTTTGTTCCTTTAACTACTGTATATGGCCAAATAACCGCTGCATCTTGTGGACCACAATTTTCTATAGAACTGCCCTGCAGAGGTTTTATTACTGTTTGTCCTTGAACTTCATGATCATACTGTCTAATTATCCAATCTCTTGAACAAACATTTATATCAGATAAAACTTTATTAATATCATTTTGCAATACTTTTGATGATACTTTTAGAGGAGCTTGTTCCTTTGTTATTTGTTCTTTCCAAACTGCTTTTCTTGTTGGTTTAGGAACCCCATCATGCAAGAAAGACATTTTAATATCAGCAACAACTTCCCTACCATACTTCAACAAAAGTTTTCCATTATTTGTAAATTTTCCTATAAAAGTTGCTTCTACATTTTCTTTCTTAAATATGTTAAGAATTTTATTTTTATTTTTTGGTGGAACAGCAAAAACCATTCTTTCTTGAGCTTCCGAAATCCAAATTTCCCAAGGAGAAAGTCCGTTATATTTTAAAGGAACTTTTTCAAGCTCTACAACAACACCAGTTTTTTCTCCAAGTTCTCCAACTGCACTTGAAAGTCCACCTGCTCCACAATCAGTTACAGCTCTATACAAATTAAGGTCTCTTGCTTTAAGCATGGTATCCAAAACTTTTTTCTCAACTATAGGATTACCTATTTGAACGGCACTTACATCTGATTCTTTATCTAACTCTATTGAAGAAAAAGTAGCTCCATGAATTCCATCTCTACCAGTTTTTCCACCTACAACTAAAACTAAATCACCTGGCTTAACTTCTTTGTTACATTTATTTTTAGGAATAATTCCCATAGTTCCACAATATACTAACGGGTTTGCCATATATCCCTTATCAAAAAAAACTCCACCATTAACCGTAGGTATTCCCATTCTGTTTCCATAATCTCTAACTCCAGAAACTACCCCTTTTGCTATTCTTTTTGGATGATGCATTCCCTGTGGAACTTCACTTGATTTTGTATCAGGAAGGCCAAAACAAAAAACATCTGTATTTGCCAAAGGTTTAGCCCCAAGACCTACACCTAAAATATCTCTAATAACCCCACCAATACCTGTTGCTGCTCCCCCGTAAGGTTCAAGGGCTGAAGGATGATTATGAGTTTCCACTTTAAAAGCAACACCATTTTTTTTATCAAAATCAATTACCCCTGCATTATCTTTAAACACAGAAATACACCACTTTTTATCTAAATTCACCGTTGCATTAAAAATAGTCTCTTTCAAAAGATTTTTGTACTTTATAGTTCTTTTTTTGCCATTTTTTTCTTCGATGTACTCAATGTTTCCCGTAAGAGTTTTGTGTTTACAATGCTCGCTCCAAGTTTGAGCAATGGTTTCAAGTTCTACATCTGTTGGATTTCTTTTAATACTACGAAAATATTTTTGAATTTCTTTCATTTCTACAAGTGAAAGAGAAAGAATGTTTTTTTTACTTAGCTCTACTAATTCTTTGTCATTTAAACTTAAAATTTCTATTGCTGTTGCTTTCATTTTGTTAGAGATTCCTAAATCAAAGTTTTGCTAAAATAAACATACATTTATTTGAATTTTACTACAGCATATAGTCTACATTTTTTATTATATAAATGCAACCTATTGTAGTCGTTCATAACATATTGGACTTTTTAGTAAAATTAGTTTATCAAATTTTGATTAATAAATTCTTTTAGTATTATATATTTTACCCCTTTTCCTTGTATTTTATTCCTTTTATCTTTAATTTTTCTGCTTTCCTTTTTATTGCTATCTTGTATTTATTTGTCTTTTTCATTTCCGTTCTCCGTTCTTTTATTTTATAAAAAACGGACATATCTAGTTTGACTTTAACAATTATCTATAAAAACAATTTCAAATTTTGTAAAATCAACAAAATGTCTACTTTTAGAGGAAGGAGAGAAAGGATAAAAATGATTAAAGTTGGAATTGTTGGTATAACAGGTTATACAGGTGAAGAATTATTAAGAATTTTATCACATCATAAAGATGTTAAAATTACAGTTATTGCAGGTAGAGTAACATCAAAAATTAGAAATCTAGAAGATATATATTCTAAATATGCCAATTTAAATTTAAAATGTTATCCATTAAATATAGAACAAATGAAAGAAGAAACAGATGTAGTTTTTTTAGCTTTACCACATGCTGTATCTTTTGAAATTGTTCCTGATTTAATAAAATCAGGTAAAAGAGTAATAGATTTATCGGCAGATTTTAGGATAAAAAATCCTAGTACTTACGAACAATGGTATGGAGTAAAACACACAGGAGAAGAATTTATTAAAGATGCTGTTTATGGGCTTGTAGAATTAAATAGAGATAAGATAAAATCAGCAAGACTTATTGCAAATCCGGGTTGCTATCCTACAACAATTTTGTTAGGGGCAGCACCTGCAATAAAAAATTGTTTAGTAAAGTCAGATAATATTATAATAGATTCAAAAAGCGGTGTTTCTGGTTCAGGTAGAAAAGGAGTAAAAAATTATTATGAAACAGAAGCTCCAACAGCAAGAGCATACAAGGTTGGTGGTAAACATAGGCATATTCCAGAAATAGAACAAGAACTTTCAAACATGTTTGATAAAAATATAGTAATAACTTTTACCCCACAAATTATTCCTATAGAAAGAGGAATGTTATCTTGTATATATTTTGATTTAGCAAAAAATATTGAAATTAATGAAATTGTAAAAATTTATAAAGATTTTTATAAGAATGCAAATTTTGTGAAAGTTTTAAATGAAGGAGTTTACCCTTCAATAAAGAATGTTGTAGATACAAATTATTTAGAAATAGGAATAGCTATAGATAAAAGAACAAATAAATTAATTATAATTTCTGCACAAGATAATTTAGTAAAAGGTGCATCAGGGCAAGCTGTTCAAAATATGAATATAATGTTTGGCATTGACGAAACTGAAGGTTTAAAACAATTATATTAATAAAATTTAGATATTTATTATTATGTTAAAACAAAAAAATCCATTTTTATCTACTAGTTTATCTAAATTATTATTTAAGTTTTCTGCTCCTGCTGTTATAGGAATGATTTCGGGAGCACTATATAATATTATTGCAAGGCTTCTTATTGGAAATAAAGTTGGTCCATTAGGTATTGCAGGTATTACTGTAACATTTCCATTATTAATTTTATATATAGCTTTTAGTGCTTTTGTTGGTGTTGGAGGAAATGCTTTATTTTCAATATGTTTAGGGAAAAAAGATTTTAATAAAGCAGAAAATATTATAAGAAATACATTAGTTTTGTTAATTATAGTTTCTGTAGGTGTTTCTATAGTTTTATATCTATTTTTGGATAAAGCTTTGATGTTGGCAGGGGCAAGTTTAGATGTATTACCTTATGCAAAAGACTATATGAAAATAGCTATGGTAGGCTTTTCTATTTGGGGCATAGGTGCTGGTATGAACCATTTTATAAGATCAAGTGGGCATCCTAACATAGCATTAATAACTCAAGTTGTGGGAAATGTTATAAATATAATTGTTGGTGTAATATTTGTATATTTTTTTCATTGGGGAATGAAAGGGGTAGCTTTAGCAGGTGTTTTTGGGCAGATTGTAGGTGCTGTTTGGATAGCATATTTCTTTTTAAGTAAAAAATGTTTATATAGAATTAAAGTTAAATATTTTATTCTAAAAAAAGAAATTGTTTTTGCAATTTGTGCGATAGGATTTTCTCAATTTATTTTTGAAATTTCTTCTTGTTTATTGAATTTTATATTGAACAAAACATTAGTTGCTTATGGTGGAGATATAGCTCTTGCTGCTATAGGTATAGTGATGTCTGTAAATTCAATAATAATTTTTTCTATTTTAGGAATATCACAAGGAACACAACCTCTAGTTGGATACAATTTTGGTTCTAAACATTTTGCTAATGCAATACAAACTACTAAAATGGCTATAAGATGGAGTAGTATAATTTTAATAATAGGTTTTTTTATAACAGAAATTTTTGCTGTTCCTGTAATAAAAATGTTTAATTCCACTAATCAAGAGCTTATAAATATAGCAGCAAGAGGGTTAAGATTTGTTAATTTCATGTTACCTATAGTATCTTTACATATTTTTGGTAGCACATATTTTCAAGCAATAAATAAACCTATTCAAGCAATAATATTAAGTTTATCAAGACAAGTATTACTACTAATACCATTTATTTTAATTTTACCGTTGTTTTTTGGTCTAGATGGAGTATTTTTAGCTACTACCTTTGCGGATTTTTTTGCTTGTTTAATATCAGCAATTTTACTTCACTATTATTTTCATAAACATAATCAAACACTATTTGTGTCAAAAACATTTCATAATAAAATATCTTTTATACATAAAATAACAAAATAAGTTTTCCATATATAAAAATTTGAATAATATACCTTTATTTGATAGAATGAAGCTCAAAATAAAATAATCTGAAGGGAGTTTTTATGTCTGTAGTTAAAGAAGGATATCCTTTTATTTTAGGTTTTTTAGCGGTTGGCTTTATTTGTTCTTTTATATTTAATCCGTTGGCTGTATTTTTTTATATTTTGTCTGCCTTTTGTTTTTTCTTTTTTAGAGATCCAGATTTAACGATAAATGAAGATAAAGATTTTATATTATCTCCTTGTAATGGAACAGTAATGAATGTTTTAACTAACGAAAATGGACAAACAGAAGTAAGAGTGTTTATGTCAGTTTTTAATGTTCATTTACAGAGATCTCCTATTTCAGGAGTAGTAAAATCGGTTGAACATAAAGATGGAAAATTTTTGAAAGCCCATTTGCCTGAAGCATATATTGAAAATGAGCAAAATGTAATAACAATAGAAAACGAAAACGGTGTATATATTGTAAAACAAATTGCTGGTATTCTTGCAAGAAGATGTGTTTCTTGGGTGAAACCTGGTGATACGATAAAACAAGGCGATAAAATTGGTGTTATTAAATTTAGTTCCCAAGTTGATTTGCTTATGCCTGCAGGTTATGATGTTAGGGTAAAGGTTGGAGATAAAGTAACTTCTGGGCTTTCTATACTTGCATTAATAAAACAAAAAGCATAGTTTGTTAAAGTAAAAATTGCAGAATAGTATTTTAAATTCGTCTGTTATGAAAATCATAATTTTTTTCGACTACAATAAGCCAAAAATATGAAATATTTTTTAGGGAGATAAAAATGTCGTCGTTGAAGAAGGGGTTATATGTTTTACCGAGTATGTTTACAGCAGGAAATCTTACATCTGGATTACTTTCGGTAATATGTGCAATAAATGGAAACTTTAATGCATCTGCATGGTTTATTATGCTTGCTATCATATTTGATATGACGGATGGTAGAGTTGCAAGACTTACAAAAACGATGAGTAAATTTGGTATGGAATTTGATTCTTTATGTGATTTAACTTCTTTCGGGATTGCTCCATCTATTTTGATGTATCAGCTAGTTTTAAATACAAAAGGAAATATTGGAGTAGCTATAGCGATTTTGTTCGTTATTGCAAGTGCTATAAGACTTGCAAAATTTAATGTTAAAGCTATGGAGCCTATAGATGAGTCAAAACCTAAAAGTGATATGTTTTCAGGGCTACCTACTCCAGCTTCAGCAGGGTTAATAGCTTCATTTGTGTTAAGTTATGAGATATTTGATGGAACAGTTTTAAATTTTAAAACTATTCCGTTGTTAATGAAAAAGATTCCTTTTTTCTTTGAAACTATGCCAGTTATAATGTTATTTTTAGCTTTTTTGATGGTTTCAACAGTTCCTTACGGAGCTTTTAAACATATTAAATGGACAAGACCAAAATCAATACAAGTGTTCTTCTTGACAATAGTTTTTTTAGCTTTAGTTTGTACATATCCACAGAATACAATTTTTATAATATTTTTACTTTATGTTTTATCAGGTTTTGCAGTTTTGCTATTTAGAGGATATAAAATAAGAAAATCTTTAGCAAAAACGAAAAAAGAAAACAAAAATAAATATTTTTATTATATAATAAAAGTATTATATATAAAATTTTATAATAACTAATAATTGTAAAAAAGAAATCTTGTATTTTTTTGAAAATTCGAAAAAACAAAAAAATCTAATAAATGAAAATTTAAAATTTATATTTACATAAAAATAGATACTTGAAGATATTTTCAAAAAAGTAATCTAAAACTTAGATTTTTAGTGTTAGGAGATATAGAATGAAAAAAAGCAATAAAGATACAGTTGTTTTTTTCGATACAACATTAAGAGATGGGGAACAATCACCAGGAGCAAGTTTAACTTTTCAAGAAAAATTATTGGTTGCACAGCAACTTGCCACTATGAATGTAGATATTATAGAGGCAGGTTTTCCTATATCAAGTCAAGGTGATTTTGAATCTGTAAAATCAATTGCTCAACAGGTAAAAGGTCCTGTTATTTGTGGACTTTCAAGAGCAAACACAAAAGATATTACAACTTGTTGGAATGCTATAAAATATTCCAAAAAACCAAGAATACATACATTCATTGCTACATCAGACTTGCATATAGAAAAGAAATTGCAAAAAACAAGGCAACAAGTTTTTGATATGGCTGTAAATGCCGTAAAACTTGCAAAAAGTTTCTGTGATGATATTGAATTTTCTGCAGAAGATGCAAGTAGAAGTGATATTGATTATCTATGTTCGGTTGTAGAAGCTGTTATTAATGCTGGTGCAACAACTGTAAATATTCCTGATACTGTTGGATATAGTCTTCCGACAGAATTTGGTAAATTAATTGCAACAATAAAACAAAAAGTAAAAAATATAGAAAAAGCTGTTATAAGTGTTCATTGTCATAACGATTTAGGTTTAGGTGTTGCAAATTCACTTGCTGCAATAGAAAATGGTGCAAGGCAAATAGAATGTACCGTTAATGGTATTGGTGAAAGGGCAGGGAATGCTGCAATAGAGGAAATTGTAATGGCAATAAAAACAAAGCCGATGTTTTTTCCTGTATCTTATAATATCAATACAAAAGAAATTTATAAATCAAGTAAATTAGTTTCAAATTTAACAGGAATAACAGTTCAACCTAACAAAGCTATTGTGGGAGTAAATGCTTTTGCTCATGAATCAGGTATCCATCAAGATGGAATGCTAAAAGATAAAAGAACTTATGAGATTATGTCTCCACAAGATGTTGGAGTTCCAGAAAGTTTGCTTGTATTGGGAAAGCATTCAGGAAGACATGCTTTCTTTAAAAGGTTAAAAGATTTAGGATATAAATTAGATAACACAGTTATGGAAGAGTTATTTAGTAAATTTAAAATTTTAGCTGATAAAAAAAAGTGTGTGTATGACGATGACATAGATTCTTTGGTAGAACAATCAGTTTCTGGTGTAAAAGAAGTGTATAGTGTTGATTATGTAAATGTTACTTCTGGTGTAGGAGTAATACCAACAGCAACAATAAGATTAATAAAAAAAGTTAAAAACAAAACAGAAATTTTACAAGAAGCCTCATGCGGAACAGGGCCTGTAGATGCTGCTTATAAAGCAATAGATAAAATTACAGGAATAAAAGTTGAATTAAAAGATTATACTTTAAGAGCAATTTCTGGTGGAGAAGATGCACAAGGAGAAGTTAATGTTAAAGTAAATTATGATGGAGCAAACTACATAGGTAAAGGGATGTCTACAGATATAGTAGAAGCAAGTATAAATGCTTATATTCATGCAGTAAATAAAATAGTTGTAATGTCGTTAGGAGGAAAGAAATAAAATGGGGCAAACTATTACAGAAAAAATATTAGCTGCTAATTGTGGTAAGAAAGTTGTTGTTGCTGGTGAGTTTATTGAACCTAAAGTTGATATATGTTTGTCTAATGATGTTACAGCTCCTCTTGCAATAAAAGAATTTTTAAAAACTGGTAAAAAACATGTTTTTGATAAGAATAAAATTGCTTTAGTTATGGATCATTTTACACCAAATAAAGACATTAAATCTGCAGAAAATGTAAAATTTGTAAGAGATTTTGCTAAAAAAGAAAAAATTAAACTTTATTACGAAGGTGGGAATGTAGGTATAGAACATGCTCTACTTCCAGAAAGAGGTATAGTAGTTCCTTCAGATGTAGTTATAGGTGCAGATTCTCATACTTGTACTTATGGTGCTTTAGGTGCATTTTCAACAGGTGTTGGTTCAACTGATGTAGGAGCTTGCTTTGCTACAGGTAAAGTGTGGTTGAAAGTTCCACAATCAATAAAGTTTATTCTTAAAGGTAAATTGAATAAATGGGTTAGTGGAAAAGATTTGATTCTTTATATAATCGGTCAAATAGGGGTAGATGGTGCATTGTATAAAACAATGGAGTTTACAGGGGAAGTAATAAAAAAATTAAAGATGTCAGACAGATTTACAATTGCAAATATGGCTATTGAAGCTGGTGCTAAATCTGGTATATTTCCAGTAGATAAAATTACATTAGACTATGTTTCTAACAGAGCATTAAGAAAATTTAAAGTTTATGAAAGTGATAAAGATGCACATTATATAAATATTATAGAAAGAGATTGTTCAACAATTTATCCTCAAGTATCTTTACCGTTTTTACCATCAAATGCAAAAGCTGTAAAATCTATGAAAAAAATTTATATAAATCAGGTTGTTATTGGTTCTTGCACAAATGGAAGAATAGAAGATTTAAGAGTAGCAGCATCAATCCTTAAAGGTAAAAAGGTTAACAATAATGTTAGAACAATAATAATTCCTGCAACACCGCAAGTTTATGCAGATGCATTAAAAGAAGGTTTAATGAAAGTTTTTATAGATGCAGGAGCAATAATATCAGCACCGACTTGCGGCCCATGTTTGGGTGGGCATATGGGAGTTTTAGCTGATGGTGAAAAATGTGTTTCAACAACAAATAGAAACTTTGTAGGTAGAATGGGAAACACAAAATCAGAATTGTTTTTGGCAAGTCCTGCGGTTGCTGCAGCTTCAGCGGTTAAAGGATATATTGCTGATCCTAACAATATATAATATAAAGGCTGTGTCTGCTAACTACTAATAAATATAGGAATGAAAATACCTATATAATTATAAGATTTGAAGTTCTAGTAATGGCAATTTATAACTATAGATGAAATAAATTAAAAGTTTATAGATATGGGAAAAATATTATAATAAAAATAAGATAAAATTATGATATTTTAAAGAAATAATAAATTTTATGTTTAATTTTTATATTAAATAAGTGTTTGTTTTTAGATATAAACTTTAAGTTACAAGCTACAAAAAACTATAATAAATTAAAAGCAGAAAAAGTTTTTTAGTAAGGAGAGCAATAATGGTAGAACATAAAGAGCAAGGTTGCAGTTGTGGAGGGGATTCTTATAAAGA
Organism: uncultured Elusimicrobia bacterium; assembly: GCA_947168325.1. GTDB lineage: Bacteria > Elusimicrobiota > Endomicrobiia > Endomicrobiales > Endomicrobiaceae > Ruminimicrobiellum. Next base: position 18,235 of record CAMVLN010000005.1, read on the forward strand.
AAATAAATCTTTTATTGAGCAACCTCATAAATCTACAAAGATAAATAAAATTATAGGTATTGTTAGTGGTAAAGGTGGAGTAGGAAAATCACTTGTTACATCTTTACTGGCAAATGCTATCAATAAAAAAGGTTATAAAACAGCAATTATGGATGCTGATATTACTGGTCCATCAATACCAAAAATATTTGGCATTACACAAAAACCTATAAACGGAGCAGATGGCTTTTTTCCTGTTCTTTCTAAAGATGGTATTGATATAATGTCTATTAATTTATTGCTGGACAAAGAAACTGATCCTGTAATATGGAGAGGTCCAGTAATTGCTGGAATAATAAAACAGTTTTGGAAAGATGTTATTTGGGATAAGCAGGATGTTATGTTTATTGATATGCCACCTGGAACAGGAGATGTTCCTTTAACAATATTTCAGTCTATTCCTATTGATGGAATTATAATCGTTACTTCTCCACAAGATTTGGTTTCTATGATTGTAGAAAAAGCATTTAATATGGCAAAAATGATGAATATTTCCATATTGGGTATTGTAGAAAATATGAGCTATGTTAAATGTCCCAACTGCAATAAAGAAATTAAAATTTTTGGTGAAAGTAAAATTGAAGAAGTTGCTAAAAAGTTTAATATATCTGTTATTGATAAATTGCCTATAGATACACAAATTGCACAGCTTTGTGATAATGGTGAAATTGAAAAAGTTTCAGATAATAAACTTGTAAATAATGTTGCAAACATAGAAAAATTGTTAGTATGTATAAAGGGGGATAAGATGAAAGTTGCAGTAACTTATGAAAATGGTGAAGTTTTTCAACATTTTGGACACACAGAAAATTTTAAAGTTTATACTATAGAAAAAGGTAAAGTTGTATCTAGTGAAATAATATCTAGTAACGGTACAGGGCATGAATCACTTGCAGGAATGTTAAAAAATTTAGGGATAAACACATTAATTTGTGGTGGTATTGGTGGCGGAGCAAAAGAAGCACTTGCACAAGAAGGACTAACAGTATATCCTGGAACAAGCGGAAATGCTGATGAAGTAATAAAATCATTTTTAGATGGAACAATAAAATATAATCCTAACATTCAATGTTCTCATCATAATAATGAAGAAGAACATAGTTGTAATGGTGGAGGCAAGAGTTGCTCTCATCACCACGAACATAATTAATTTTTGATTATAAATTTTTTACTGTATTATGACTTTGTATAAAAAAGAATTAGAACAGTTTGGAACTAAATTTGTAGAAATACTAAACAATAATGATTTTGTTGCTAGTTTTGATGATAGTAATTTTAGAGATTATTTGTTACAAATTTCTATAAAAAATAAGTTGGTTAAGTTAGGAAAAATATGTGTTTACTATAAACCATCAAAGAAATCTTATTCGTTGGTTACTACAAATATAAAAGATAAATATGCTGTTGATACAATAAACAAATGTTGGGATAAAATTAATGGCTTTCAAACTTTTAGTGAAACATCTGGAATTTGTGAAGTTTTTGTTGATGGCTCTTATATAAATGGTAAAACTGGATATGGAGCAGTGATATTTCTTGGCGATAAAAAAGTAAAAGAATTTTCTGGAAAGTTAGACGATACATCTACAAGACAATTTGGTGGAGAACTTTATTCTGTTATACTTGTTTTAAAATGGTGCAAACTTAACAACATAAATAAAATAAGAATAAATTATGATTATTTAGGTATAGAATATTTTGCAACAGGCAAATGGCAACCAAAAAACAGTTTAGCACAAGAATACAAAACAATAGTAGACTCTTGCAAGAATATTAATGTTATATGGCGAAAAATAGATAGTCACACAGGAAATAAAAAAAATGATTTGGCAGATAAATTAGCAAAAGCAGGGGCTAATTTGTAGACAACATACAGAAAGAATCTATTAAATACTTAAAGAGTAGCACACATATCACCTTTGTCATTACTATTTCATTTTTTTATTCTTGACATTAAATAAATCCCAACTACAGCAAATAATACTGTTGGCAACCATGCAGCAAGCAAGACATCAATAACTTGATTTTTTCCTAAACTTATACTTACATCTTGAATAGCCCAATATATAAAAGAAAATATAAGTGCAAAAGTAAAACTTATAATTTTTCCAAATTTTCTCCCTAATCCTAAAGCAAAAGGTATTCCTATCATCATAACAATTATATGGCAAAAAACATTTGCAAATCTCAAATTATATTCTATTTCATCTTCTAAAGTATTTTCTCCTAGCATTTGTCTCTTTTGAATATATTTTTTAAAAGTTTTTAATGTCATTTGTTCACATCTTGTGCTTTTTACTACTAAATCTTCTGGTTTAACTGAAAAATCAAAAATTTTACTTTCAAAATATTGTTCATTCCAATTTTTATTATTGTCAAACTTTCTTATCACACCATTTTTTAATAACCAAACACCATTTTTATAAAAACCTTCTCCAACAACAATGTTCTTTGTAAGGTGATACTTGTCGTTGTATTCATCTATAATTATGTCTCTCATATAGCCATTTTCTATATTCAAATATCCAACTGACATCCTAGAATTTTGCGGTAAAGTTATTATTATATTTTTATGTTCTTTTGGAAATTTTTCAGATATATTCTTTTTTATTTTTACTTTTCTAACATATTGAGCTTTTACTATAGTATGTGGAATTACAAATTCTCTCATAGAAAAATCAAACATTCCAATACAAAAGCCTAAAATTATAAAAAGAGATATTATTCTCCATAAATTTACACCGGAAGCTTTTAATGCTATTATTTCATTTCTTTTTGCGAGTTCACCTAACGAAAATAATAAAGCCAACAAAACCGACACGGCAAAAACTTGTATAATCCACCAAGGTAAATTTAATAAAAGATATTCTATTACCGTAAAAAATGGAGTTTTTAATTCCATATACATACTCATTTCTCTAAAAAATTCTGAAATCATAACTATAAAACCAAAAGCAAATGATATAAATACTAATGGCTTTAAAAATTGTTTTGAAATGTATGTATATATTTTTATCATTTTATTTTTCTAACATTTTTTTAAATAAAATTGTTCCTACTATTGCCAAAATAAAATTTGGCAACCACATTATATAACAAGAAGGAATATATCCTTTTTCTCCAACATTCATTGATATAACTAAAAATAAATAATATATGAAAATAACTACTAAACTCATACCAAAGCCAATAGCTTTTCCTCCTTTCCCTGCCATTATACCAATAGGAATTGCAATTAAAACAAAAACTATTGGAGCTAAAGCAAATGTCCATCTAAGCCAATATTCATTAGTATAAATATTTTTTTCTAAATTATTTATGGAAAATTCTCTTATTTTTTTTCTAATTTGTTTAGAATTAAGTTCCCTTAAAGATGTATCTGAAAGATTTATATTTGAATCTATAGGAATTGTAAACTTATATTTTTTAAAATTCATATGTATCATACAGCCTAACTCATTAGGGTCAGTTCTTTGCCAATATCCATCATATAAATTTAAAACAACGATATCTTTGTCTACACTTATTGTTCCATAAGATGCCGCTATTCTCCATGGAATGTTTTCTATTTGTTTATTTGTATTTTTGTTTTCTTTTTTTTCAAATTTATAAATATTTATTCCTGTTAAAATATTTTTTTTAGAATCTACTTTATGAGCATAAATTTTATAAGAACCTACTTCTGTAATTGTTTTAGCATTAAATTTTGCAAGAGGAGCTTCTGTAAGAATTTTTTTATATAAAATTCTAAAATATTTATGTGTAGATGGTGACAAATAATGATTAAAATATATAAGTCCTAAACTTATAACAACAACAAAAACTACTATAGGCATAGATAATGTTTTATAAGTTATACCAGTAGCTTTCATTACTGTGATTTCATTATCTTCAGCAAATCTACCATAACTGAGTAATGCACCAAACAAAATAGCCATAGGGATCGTTAATGACAAAATGTTTGGTATTATAAGTACAAATAATTGCACTATTAAAATGAAACTTACACCTTTTGATAAAAACAAATCAACGAGTTGAAATACTTGTTCTAACAACAACACAAAAGAAAATATTATAAGTCCAAAAGTAAATGTACCTATAAATTCCTTTAAAATATACTTGTGTAATATTTTTATCATATTGAACTACAGAAATGATATAGAAAAATTTATTAGTTTAGTCCAGGAATATTTAATCCACCCATAAGTTTTTTAGATTCTTCTGCCATAGCTCTTTGTGCTTCCTTTATAGCATTTTCAAAAGCAGAAAACATTATTTTTTCCATATCTTTAACTGATTTGTCAGCAAAATCTTCAGGAAGTTTCAAACTAACTATTTCATTTTTAGCATTCATTGATATTTTTATGCCTTTGTAATCTATGTCAACAACTCTTGCTTTTAATGCTTTTTCCATTTCTTTAGCTTTGCTTCTAAGTGACATTGCTTCTTTAGCCATTTTAAATAATTCCATAAGTTTATCTCCAAAATAAATTTTTGAAATTCTATCAATTTTATAACCATCTTTCAAACAAATGTATGTAACAAATATATTAATGTAAAAAAACAAACACAAATTGGACTATAATAAGTAAAAAGCAAATAAATAAAAAAGAAAAAGGGATAAAAGAAATAAGAGAAAGCAGTATAGAAAGAAAAGCAAAAGAGTTCAAAGAAGAAGAAAAAAATAAACAATAAAGTATTTCATATGAGAGGAAAAACATGAAGGATAAGCAAGATAAAAAGGAAGAAAAACAGATATAAAATAAAGGAAATGAAAGAATTGGGAGAAAAGGTACAAATAGACAGTATAACATTTGAGATATAAAGATAAAAAACTATAAGCAATAACAGGAATAGATAGAGT
>CAMVLN010000006.1 GCA_947168325.1 uncultured Elusimicrobia bacterium
AGTAAAATATTAAAATAGGCAATAAATATGGAAGAAGAAACTTTATTTGAAGATAATACAAATCAACCTTTGGCTTGGCGGTTAAGGCCTAGAAGTTTAGAAGAATTTGTTGGGCAACAACATTTGGTAGGTGAAGGTAAAATTTTAAGAAAACTTATAGAAAACGACAAAATTTCTTCTATTATATTTTGGGGTAATCCAGGAATAGGTAAAACTACACTTGCAAGAATTATTGCAAAAAAAACGAACTCAAAATTTATAGATTTTTCTGCTGTTACAAGTGGTATAAAAGATATTAAAGAAGTTATGGCACAGGCAGAAAATAATAGAAAGTTTGGTCAAAAAACCATAGTGTTTGTAGATGAAATTCATAGATTTAACAAAGCACAACAAGATGCTTTTTTGCCATTTGTAGAAAAAGGGAGCATTATTCTAATAGGAGCAACCACAGAAAACCCTTCATTTGAAATAAATTCTGCACTGTTATCACGTTGCAAAGTTTTTGTTTTTAAACCAATAGAAACCAAAGATTTAGTAAAACTTCTAAAAAGAGCAGTTATTGATGAAAGAGGTTTTGGTAAAGAAAAAGTTGTAATAAATGACGATATGCTAAATATTATTGCTGAATTTGCAAACGGAGATGCAAGAACAGCACTTTCAACTTTAGAAATGGTAGTTTTAAATGGTGATATTGATAAAGATGGAAAAATTACTATAACAAAAGAAACTTTGGAACAATGCATTTCTAAAAAGAATCTTTTATACGATAAAAATGGTGAAGAACATTACAATATAATTTCCGCATTACATAAATCTATGAGAAATTCTGATCCAGATGCAGCAGTTTATTGGCTTGCAAGAATGTTGGAAGCAGGAGAAGACCCATTATATATTGCAAGAAGAGTTATAAGGTTTGCAAGTGAAGATATAGGGCTTGCAGATTCAAGAGCATTAGAAATTGCAGTAGCTGCATATAATGCTTGCCACTATATAGGTATGCCAGAGTGCAGTGTAAATCTAACAGAAGCTGTTGTTTTTATGTCATTAGCACCGAAATCTAATGCTATGGATGTTGCATATAATCTTGCTGCCGAAGATGCAAGAAAGCATTTTGCAGAACCTGTCCCTTTAATAATAAGAAATGCACCAACAAAACTTATGAAAGATTTAAACTATGGTAAAGGGTATCAATATGCACATGATAAAAAAGATAAACTTACCAATATGCAATGTCTTCCAGATTCTTTAAAAGATAGAGTTTATTATCAACCTACAGAGCAAGGTTTTGAAGCAAAATATAAAGAAAGATTAAAACAGATTAAAAATTGGAAAAAAGCTCATAAGTAATAAATTACAAAATAAAATATTTATATTTATAGTTTTTGTTTTAGAATTTTATTGATTGAGGAAAAATATCAAACTTGCTAAAATAAAAATAATGAATTTCAATGTATAGTAGGATAAGATTATGCCATATTTAGTAATGACAGACGGGACAAAAATTTACTATGAAGATAAAGGAAAAGGGCAATGTATTTTGTTTGCTCATGGTTTAAATTCTTCACATTTAAAAATAAAAAATTTTATAGATGAATTTAAAAAAGAATATCGTATAGTATGTTATGATCAAAGAGGTCATGAAGCATCAGATCATAGCTTTTTACATATGAATGTAAAAACTCTTGTGCAAGATATGCATGAAATTATTGAAAATTTAGATTTAAAAGATGTTATTGTTATAGGGCATTCAATGGGTGCAGCAACAATATTTAGTTATATTAATCAGTTTGGTTGTGATAAGTTAAAGAAAATAGTTGCTGTGGATATGTCTCCATATTTAAGAAACACTGTTTGGAAAGGTGGAATAGGGCAAGGAAACTGGACAGACGAAGATTTCTTACAGGATATGGACAGAATTTTTGATGATGTTGGTATAGCAAATTGGTACATAGTAAAAAATATGATGAATCCTAAACTTAAAGATACTCCACAAGAAATGGAAAAAACAATGGAAAAAATATGTGGTATTGGTTGTGATACTTATACAATGGCGAGTTTATGGTATTCTTTGTTTAGAACCGATCAACGCCCTGCAATAAGTAAAATTACCGTACCTTTTCTATATATAATGCCTGAAATGCCATTGTATTCAATGGTTACAGTTAATTTTTATAAAGATAATGTAAAAAGTGATTTTGTTCTTGAAAAAGATTTTCCAAATACAACACATACAATACTAATGGAAAAGCCAAAAGAAGTAGCACAAAAAGTTAAAGCTTTTATAAAAAAATGAAAAATTTCATGAGGAAAACAATAAATGCATTTTACAGAACCAGTATATAGGAATCCTTATTGGCCTACATTTCCACTATTACAAATTACACAAGGCTGTACTCATAACAAATGTAAATTCTGCACAATGTATAAAGATGTAGATTTTAATATGCAACCACTTGAATGGATAGAGGAAGATTTGAAAGAAATATCAACCGTTGCACCTAATGCAAAAACCATTCAACTTCTTAGTGCCAACCCTTTAGTATTAACTTATGATAAACTTGCACATATATTTAAACTGATAAAAAAATATCTTCCGAAAATAGAGATAATGTATACACAAGGGCGAGTTAGCGATTTAAAAAATAAAACAGTTGCTCAATTAAAAAAACTTAAAGAGTTAGGAATGAAAGAAATATCTCTTGGTGTAGAAAGTGGAGATGATTGGACACTTACTCGTATAAATAAAGGTTACAATAGTAAGGATATTTTACAACAGTGCCATAAACTTGAAGAAGCAGGAATTGATTACTGGATGACATTTCTAAACGGTGTTGCAGGCAAAAAACACAGCAAAGAGCATGCAATAAATTCTGCAAAAATATTTAATCAATGCAAACCTATGCTTGTAGGTACAGGAGGACTAACTCTTTTTCCTCAAACACCTTTGTTGGAAGAAGCCAAAAAAGGTGATTTTGACCCACTTTCTGAAAAAGATTTATTAATAGAACTTAAAACTTTTGTTGAACATCTTATATGTGATTGCAAATTTAATACACATCATACATCAGGAATAAATTTAACTGGCCCAGATTTTTTAAGAAGGAAAAATGATATTATTTTGGCATTAGAACAACAAATTAATAATGGGGATATGGAAACTCTTTCTAAAATTCGTAAGAATAAAAGAACTCTTTAGCAAAATGTAGTTTTCTTGACTTTTTAATAGTTTGATAGAAGAAAGTTAATTATTAAAGTAAAGTATTTAAATAAATATTTATTGATGTTAACAATTATGTAAAATAAAATGTAAGAAAAGTATAAAGGAGTTTTTTATGAAACAATTAGTAATTTTTGTAGCAGTAGCAGTAATTTTAACAGTGGGTTTTAAGATGTTTAGCAATAATAATGGAGGAGAAGTTATGGCAGAGTCTAAAAGTAACAAAAAAGTTTTGGTAGCATATTTTAGTGCAAGTGGCATAACAGCAAAAGTTGCAAATAAACTTTCCAAAGTAACAGGGGCAGACTTATTTGAAATTAAACCAGCTAATCCATATACAACTGCAGATTTAGATTGGACAAATAAAAAGAGTAGAAGTTCTGTAGAAATGGATGATAGAAACTCAAGACCACAAATTGCAAACAAAGTTAGTAATATGAACAAATACGATGTTGTTTTTGTAGGCTTTCCTATTTGGTGGTATAGAGAACCATCAATTATAGATACATTTATGGAAAGTTATGATTTTTCAGGTAAACAAATTATTCCTTTTGCAACATCAGGAGGTTCAGGAATGGGTGATTCTGGTAGCATTATGCAAAAGTTAGCACCAAAAGCAAATGTTGATAGTGGTAAAAGATTTTCTTCAGGAGTTTCAGAAAACGACTTAAAAGCTTGGGCTAAAAAGTGGCTATAATTAAACAAATACAATATAAATATAAATGGATAAAATACAATAGAAAATATTGTTAATATTTTTATACTTTTTTGTTTTTAATTAAAGTATTTTTAAATTTATTTTTAGAGGTTTTTATGAAAAAATATACTGTAGATACACATGGAATATGTGCAAAACAAATTTCTTTTTTGTTAAATAAAGAAAATATTTATAATGTAGAATTTGTTGGTGGCTGTCCTGGAAATACAGTTGCCATAAGTAAGTTGCTAGAAGGAACAAGTGCTAAAAGAGCGGTAGAACTTTTAAAAGGTAATGATTGTGATGGTAAAGGAACATCTTGTGCAGATCAGTTAGCATGTGCTATAGAAAAAGCATTAAATAATAATTTATGATTATTCTACATATTTAATTGTTGATGTTTTTAGATAATGATGTTTGAGAAGTTATAAAATATACAAGAAAATTATAACCCAAAAATTTACAACATAATATTCAATCAATTTTAAAAGGATGTATATGGTTTTTGTGTTGTTGGTGTTAAATATAATTTTGCTTAAAAACAATATTGCAATAAAAATACTTTATAAGTAAAAGTATCTACTTAAAAATTCACAAATGATTAAAGGTGTTTTTTAGGATAAAAGTTACATTTTAAAATATTCTTTTTGAAATAATACCATCAGTATTTTTTTATTAATAATAGGCACAAAATAATAGGCAAAAATTAACACTTTAACAAAAAATAAATCTAAATTTAATACAAAACAATATATTATGAATACTTTAGAAAAAAATAAAAACAATGCTTGTTGTTGTAATAAAAAGTTAGAAAAATTTTTAACGGATTATTTTTATAAAGGGATAAAAAAGAAAAAGAAAAAAAATGTTGGTATTGAAATAGAGCATTTTATTTTAAAAAAAGATAGTGCAAAAGCTGTTTCTTATTTAGAGAAAAATGGAATTTTATATATTTTGCAACAACATGTCTTATGTTATCATAATGCAAAGCCAATAATAGAAAAAAATCATTTATTAGGTTTTAAAACAAAAGATTTTTCAATAACATTAGAACCGGCAGGACAATATGAAATTAGTATTGTTCAACAAGAACAAATTGAGAATATTTATAAAATATATATGGAGTTTCGTAATGTATTAACTCCCATACTTGATAGATTGGGATATTTTCTTTGTTGTGCAGGAAAACAACCTGTAAGTAAAGCTAAAGATTTAGATATAATACCTAAAGAAAGGTATTATTTTATGAGCAAATATTTTAAAACAACCGGAACAAAAGGGTTGGATATGATGCTTTTAACAGCATCTACACAAATTTCCATTGATTATTTTTCACAGGAAGATTTTAAAAAAAAAATACAGGCAGCATATTTGTTAACCCCTGTATTTCAGCTTATTACTGAAACAATAGCAGATATAGATAAAAATAAAAATTCGTATCATCTTATAAGGGAAGATATTTGGAGGAATACCGATAATGCAAGATGTGGAATTGTTCCAAATGTTTTTGTTAAAAATTATAACTTTACAATGTATGCTAAATATTTATGTTCCATACCGTTAATTTTAAAACAAAAAGGAAATGTTGCATTATCTACCGGCAATTTAACTGTAGAACAGGTTTATTCTAATGAAAAAATAGACAGGCAAGATATTGAACATATAATCTCTATGGTTTTTACGAATATAAGATTAAAGCAGTATTTGGAAATTAGAGTAGCAGATTCAATGCCCAAAGAACAAATGTTAGCATATATAGCATTTGTTAAAGGTTTAATGTATTCACAAAAAATGTTAAATTTTTGCCAAAAATTTATAATAAAACATAATATATCTGAAGAAGATATTATAAAAACACAAAACAGTTTAATGAAATATGGATATAAAGGTAAAATATATGGTAAAAATGCAGTAAATATTATAAAAAAGTTACTTTTTTTTGCAAAAAATGAACTTGATAGAGGTGAAAAAAAATATCTAGAACCTTTTTTTTATTTAATATCAAAATCTTGCCAAATAGAAGAAGAATATAAAAATATTATAAAAAACAATATTAAACAAAATAGTAAAAGTATGAATATTATAAAAGAAAAACTTGAAAGATCCGATCTATATTTTAATAATAGACTTACTTCAAAAACTCTTTCAATTCCTAAAATATATACGAAAGAAACAATTACATATTTAGAAAATATAGTAAATATAATGTATAGAATTTGTATTAAGGTAATAAAAAAATATATTAATAGTTCAGAATATAGAAAGCTATTTCCTTTTTCAAAAAAACTGGAAGAGCTTATTTTAGTTTCTAATGGGTATAAAGGGTATCTTCCTATTGCAAGGTTTGATATATTTTATCATGAAGATACAGGTGAATTTTATTTTTGTGAAATAAATACAGATGGTACAAGTGGTATGAACGAAAATAAAATTTTAGAGGAACTATTTGTAAATAATTTTGCACATAAAGAAATTAGTAAACATTATAATTTCAGTCAATTTGAAATGTTTGATAGTTGGGTTAAAACATTTTTATCTTTATACAATACATATGAAAACAAAGTAGCTAATCCTAATATTGCAATTGTAGATTTTCTTGATAAAGCAACAATAAAAGAATTTGAAGAGTTTGCTAAACATTTTAAGAAAACTGGTTTAAATTGTGAAATATGTGATATAAGAGACCTTAAATTTGAAAAAGGAACATTGTTTTCAAAACAAGGCTATAAAATAGATGCTATATATCGCCGTGCAGTTACAAGTGATATTTTAAACAATATTAAAGATGTTCTCCCTTTTATTAATGCTATTAAAAAACAAGCTGTATTTCTTGCAGGTTCTTTTTGTACACAAATAATACATAACAAATATTTTTTTAATATCCTTCATAATAAAACAACAAAAGAATTTCTTTCTAAAAAAGAAGTTCTTTTTGTTCAACAGCATATACCATATACTGTTTTATTTTCAAAAGAATTTATAGATTTAAAAACAGTTATAAAAAACAAAAATGAATATATTTTAAAGCCTATAGATTCTTATGCTTCAAAAGGAGTTTTTGCAGGCATTGAATTTGACACTCTAACATGGCAACAAAAAGTGAAGAAACTATATGGTAAATATTATATTTGTCAAAAATATTGTCCTCAATATCAAACTGAAAATATTGATTTTGCTTTTGGAGATGGTCTTTTTCATAAATATATAAATATGACAGGTTTATATGTTTATAATGGAAACTTATCTGGAATATATTCGCGACTTGCACAAGGTAATGGTATTATTGCTTCTTATCGTAATGAAAGAACTGTTCCTTCTTTTGTTTTAAAATAAAAAATAATATTTTTTTATTATGTAAATATATTTTATATTTATAAATAGCATAAAAATAAAATTAATTAGTGATTGATATTTATTAGAGATTTTATTAATAACTCAAAAATATAATATAATCTATTGCATGAATAAAGATATAAAAAAATTATTTAAAAACAAATATGCTATACAAACTATATAAAAAATATACTTGAGATTTCAAAATAAATTAAAAAAGTTATTTTTTTTGAAGATATTATCAAATATTTATCTCGTGTGATATATAAAAATGAATATATATAAATTAATAGACAAATATATTTTATTTAAGTAGAATAAGTTTCGTTGTCAAAATCGGGGTGTGGCGCAGGTGGCTAGCGCACTCCCTTGGGGTGGGAGAGGCCGCTGGTTCAAATCCAGTCGCCCCGATTTTATAAAATTTTAAATAAAAAACGGTAAAGGAAAAACTCTACTGTTTTTTCTATATGTGAATATCAGATTAATAAAGAGTTATTGTTGCTATTTTATATTCACTTCCTAACTCGTAAGCCATTTGCAAGTTAGAAAAAAGATATAAATTTGAATCTAACTTAAAAGTTTCTTATAAATCTTTAGAAAATTGTATTATTTGACTTAATCTAAAATAATGGTTTATTTAATCAATCATAATAGTTATAAGAGTTTATTTATCAACTTATAATAAAATACTTGACAAGTTTGTTGTAATATATTATATTATAAGTTGTAGAGGTTTTAAATTAAATTTTTAAGGAGACACATTATGAAAATTGCAGTAGTAGCAGCAACAGGTAAAGCAGGAAGAAAAATTGTTAAAGAAGCAAAAAACAGAGGTTTTGAAGTTACGGCTTTTGTAAGAAAACAAGCAGAAATTGAAGGAGCAGATAAAGTAATAGTAAAAGACATTTTTAATTTAACAAAACAAGATTTAGAAGATTTTGATGCAGTAGTTGATGCTTTCGGTGCATGGACACCGGATACTCTTGAACAACACAGCACAACTCTTAAACATTTATGCGATGTTCTTTCGCAAACAAAAGTTCGTCTTTTAGTTGTAGGCGGAGCAGGAAGTTTATATGTAAATAAAGAACATACTGTTACTGTTTCAGATGATGCAAATTTCCCTGAAATATTCAAGCCATTAGCAGTAGCAATGGCAAAAGCCCTTAAAGAATTAAGAACAAGAACGGATGTTAAATGGACATATATCAGCCCTGCAGGAGATTTTCAAGCAGACGGAGAAAAAACAGGAAAATATATTCTTGGCGGAGAAGAATTAACATTAAACAGCAAAAACGAAAGTGTTATAAGTTATGCCGATTATGCAATTGCCATGATAGATGAAATTGAAAAAGGAAACAACATACAAAAAAGAATAAGTGTCGTAAGACAATAATAAAATTTGCAATTTATAATTTATAATGTATAATTAAAAACAAGGATAACCTATTGGTAATAGGGTGATAAGGTTATGAGGTTATAGGTTTAACAACAAACAACATTAAAAACAACTTATAATCTTATAACCCAATAACCCAATAATCCAAAAAATCCGGAGGATTTTTTTTATGCAAATAACAAGCAGATTTACAATAGCGGTTCATATTATTGCTTGTATAGAATATTTTAAGGATATTGATATAACAAGCAACTTCCTTTCCGGTAGTATCGGAGCAAACTCCGTTATTGTAAGAACTGTTATATCTTATCTTAAAAAAGCTAATATTATTGAAATAAGCCAAGGTAAAAGCGGTATAAAACTAAAAAAATCCGTTAACAAAATAACTTTTTATGATATTTATAAAGCATTAGATTGTATAAACGATGATATGGGATTATTTCATTTTCATACTAACCCTAATATTAAATGTCCCATAGGGAAAAACATTCATAAAGCGATGGCAGGTAAACTTTTAAAAATTCAGACCTCAATGGAAACGGAAATGAAAAAAATTACCGTATCCAATGTAATAAAAGATATTATTAAAGAAATAAAAAATCAATAAATATGAATGCACAAGAGCAAAAATTAAATTTTTTAATAGAAAAATTTAAAAAAGAAAAAAATGAATACAAAAATATCGAAAATCCTGTAAGCATTGAGGGAAAAAGAATTTTGTTGCATTCGTTAATGAATATTCGTTCGCCGAGAGAAACTTCTGACGATATATTAAAAATTCAAGACGAATATTTGAAAGAACGAGCGGAAGAAAGGGGGATTGCTTATTTAAAAGATATCAAAACCATTAAAGAATCTCTCGATAACAAAAATTTTTATTCCGATAAAATTTCTATTTGGCAGGGCGATATTACAAGGCTATCATGCGACGGGATAGTAAATGCGGCAAACTCTCAAATGTTGGGATGTTTTGTGCCGATGCATACCTGTATAGATAACTGTATTCACTCTTTTGCAGGAGTTCAGCTTAGAAAAAAATGTTTTGATATAATGAACGAATTTAAGAAAAAGTATGGCAAAAATTATGAACAACCGACGGCTGTTCCGATAATTACCGACGGGTATAACCTACCAGCAAAAAAAGTTATTCATATTGTCGGACCGATTGTGCAAAAATCTTTAAATAATACACTAGAACAGGATTTAAAAAATTGCTACAAAAACATTTTGGATATTTGTTTAAAAAATGATTTAAAATCCATAGCTTTCTGTTGTATATCTACGGGAGTATTCAATTTCCCAAACAAGAGAGCTGCAGAGATTGCTGTTGAAACTATAACGAATTGGCTTAAAAAAAACGAAGACAAAATCGACAGAATAATATTTAATGTATTCAAGGATGAAGATAAGTTTTATTATGAACAACTTTTACAACAATGAAAATAACGGTTATCTTTTCAGCATACAAAAAGGTATGGTTGCCAATTTTTATAATCAACAATTCTGCCAAGGTAAAGAACTATCACACGAAGAAAAATTAAAATATCTAAAGGAAAAAATATCTTCGGCAGATGCTGTTTTAATAGGTGCGGGAGCCGGTCTTTCAACTTCCGCTGGTCTTACATACAGCGGAGAAAGATTTACAAAATATTTCTTTGATTTTGCACAAAAATACGGAATTACGGATATGTATTCGGGCGGATTTTATCCTTTTGAAAACAAAGAAACTTTTTGGGCTTGGTGGGCAAGACATATTTATTATAACAGATATGTTTCTCCGCAAAAACCTGTATATAATAAACTTTTAGAACTTGTAAAAGATAAAAATTATTTTGTTATAACAACAAATGTTGATCACTTGTTTCAAAAATCAGGGTTTGATAAAAATAGACTTTTTTATACTCAAGGTGATTACGGCCTTTTCCAAAGTATAAATCCGCAGATAAGAAAAACTTACGATAATGAACAAATAGTTATGAAAATGATGGAAGCACAAGGGTTTATTAAATACGATAACGGAATATATCAAGTTCCGCAAGATAAAAATATTTCAATGCAAATACCTACTGAACTTATACCGAAATGTCCGGATGATAACAGCGATATGGTTATGAATTTAAGGACGGATAACTCTTTCGTTGAAGATGACGGTTGGCACAAAGCATCACAAAACTACTATGACTTTATTACAAAAAATAAAGATTCAAATATTTTATATTTGGAACTTGGTGTAGGTATGAATACCCCCATTATAATAAAATTCCCTTTTTGGCAAATGACGGCAGAAAATAAAAAAGCAAGCTATATTTGCATAAACTATAAGCAATCTTATTGCCCCGAACAAATAAAAGAAAAATCCGTTTGCATTGATTGCGATATAACAGAAATTCTAAATTTATTATAAAATAAGTTTTATTTAGCAATGTAAAAAACACAAAATATTCACAAATGGTTTATGAGTTAGGAAAAATATATAAATACTAAATTTTAAACTTAACAACACAATCTTTTCCGCCACGAAGGAAACATTCATCTGTATCTGTTTTTGCAGGTTTGTCAAAAAATTGATAATTTTTTACAATGACAACAAAAATTGATTGATTATAATTATACCTTGTACGATAAGAGAAATTTCAAGCCATTCATGAAACTTTTTTAGTTTTGTATTATGAATATTAAAAGGTTTATGCATTATCCAAATAACAACAAATAAAACTATAAAGAGAATAACGGAATATTTCATATTTTCTCCGCATAAAATTTTTATTGTTTACCTAACTTTACACCTAAATTAAATGCTTCCTGTATATCTTTAGGAAATTGAGTTTCTCTTACTTGTTTTTTATGCTCTTCGTTAAAATAAGCCATATCGTACATGCTGTAATTATTTACTTGTAAAGTGTCACAAGAAGCATAGCTACAAGTTTCTCCATGTAAAGCCATTTTAAATAAATTTTCAATATTTGTTAGATAAGGTTTAAGATTTTCGTCATAGTAGTTTTTTGGAGCATTCATTGTATAAATAAAGCCTGTATTAACTCTTCCATTGAAATATGTTCCTTCTTCATAAGGCATAGTACAAAATACCAATCTTTCCATAAGTGCTCTAAAAGGTACAGTTGGTTCACCAAAATATATAGGTGTTCCTATAATTAAAGATTTTGCCTTTAAAATCTTTTCTATTAAAGGTGAAAGGTCGTCTTTCCATACACAACCGGGATGTTTACCATTCTTAAGTTTACAGGCAAGACATGAATGACAACCTGTAAAATTTAAATCGTATAACTCTATATATTCAGTTTGTACTTCAAGAGATTGTACCCCTTTTTGTGTTTCTTTTAGAAGTTGTGCTGTATTCCAATTTTTTCTTGGACTTGCATTTATAATTATAGTTTTCATTTTTTTGTATTCCTTATTTTATTATATTACATCTTACATCTAATATTTTAGATTGTAATTTATAAATTATTTCCTTAAGCTTTACTAAACTTTTCTTTTCCCTGTTTACATTTTGGACAATGCCAATCTTTAGGTAAATCTTCAAATGCTGTTCCTGCAGGTATTGCATTAGCAATATCTCCTACTTCTGGGTCATAAACATATCCGCACACAGAACAAATATATTTTCCTGTAGCAGTTTTATAAGTAATTTCACCTACAGGTATTGTTTTTGGTGGATTTGCTAAATCTATAACCTTTAAATTTTCTAAATTTTCATACCCTAACGGTGTATGTGTTGAAAGATAAATTGTTGGGTGATTTTTTATAAATTCTCTAACATTATCAAGAGTTTGCCTTGCAGATTTTATATCTTCAAAAACAATAGATAATTTATTTTCATATAATGCTTCATCGGTATAAGTTATATCTCCATGAAACATATAAAATAAACCATCTTTTTCAGCTATTACAATACTGTTACCCTTTGTGTGTCCTTTAGCTTCTATTAAATAAATACCATCTGCAATTTTTTGGCTTGCAGGAAAGTTATAATATGCACCGTCTTTATATTCAGCTCTTATAATATTTTCTCCTGTAAGGTTTAAAGCATCGGCATCTTCAGATGAAATATAAATTTTTGCATTAGGAAAACTGCGAAGTTCACCTGTGTGATCGCTATGTTTATGTGTAACAAGAATTTTTGTTACTTGTTGTGGCTTATAACCTATTTCAGCAAGTGCCGAAACATAATCTTTTATTTTTGTCCCTACAAATATTGCAGCTTTTTCGTCAGGTGAAATATCTGGTGTTTCTTTAGGCAGTCCGGTATCTACAAGTATAACTTCTTTGCCTGTATCTATAACATAATTTTGAAGACATGAACGATATTTTACGGAAGAATCAAATTTATCTTGCCCTTCCTCTCCACCGAAAGCAAAAGGTTGTGTCATAAATCCTTTTTCATAAAATTTTACAGCTTTTATAATCATATTTTATCTCCTTGATTTTTGTAGTTTACAAAAGTGATTTAATACAATCTTCTACTAATGCCATATCTTCTGTAGGTTCAAATCTTGCGACAACGGTTCCGTTTTTATCTATAACAAATTTTGTGAAGTTCCATTTTATGTCGCTGTTTTTTTCATAGTTCGGATCTATTTTCGAAAGGTGCTGTTTCATAAATTGTGCCATTTTACTTTCGCCAAATCCTTTAAAACCTTGCTGTTCCTTAAGATATTTGTATAACGGTAACTGATTTTCTCCGTTAACATCGGACTTTTTCATTTGCGGGAAAGTTGTGTTGTAATGTAATGTGCAGAACTCGTGAATTTCATCATCTGTCCCAGGTGCCTGTCCACCGAACTGATTACAAGGAATATCAAGTATTTCAAGCCCTTTTGTATGATAATCTTTATACATTTGTTCTATTGGTGCATATTGAGGGGTAAAACCACACCCTGTTGCAGTATTTACAATTAAAATAACCTTACCTTTAAAATCTACCATTTTAATTTCTTCACCTTTTGCACTTGTAACAGAAAAATCATAGAAATTTGCCATTTTATTTTCTCCTTTTATATTATTTATTGAAAAAACTATAAATATAACTAATATGATTAATAAATTTTTTAAAAATTTCATATTGTATTTTTATTTTAGTAAAATACGAATAAAAATAAAATAAGAGAGAAAAAGAAATGAATAAAGAAAATACCATAGAAGAAAAAAATTTAATTCAGGAAGTAACAAACAGAGATACAATAATAGTAAAAACAAGTATTATAGGAATTATTACAAATATATTTCTTGTGATTTTTAAAGCAACAATAGGACTACTTTCAAATTCTATTGCTGTTATATTAGATGCGGTAAATAATTTATCTGATGCTTTATCTTCAGTTATTACAATTGTAGGAACAAAACTTGCAAACAAATTGCCAAACAAAAAACATCCGTTAGGGTATGGAAGAATAGAATATATGAGTGCAATGCTTGTTTCAGCAATAGTTTTATATGCTGGGATAACTTCTGTAATTGAATCAATAAAAAGAATTGTTCATCCCGAGCCAGCAGACTATTCTATAATTTCTTTAATAATAATAGCAGTAGCTGTTGTTGTAAAAGTTTTACTTGGCAAATATGTAAAAATACAAGGTAAAAAAGTAAATTCAGGTGCATTAGTAGCTTCAGGGTCAGATGCAATGTTTGATGCACTACTTTCTGCATCTGTTTTGATATCTGCAATAATTTATTTTACAACAAAAATATCGTTGGAAGCCTATGTTGGTGTAATAATTTCAACAGTAATTATTAAAGCTGGTATAGAAATGATGAAAGAAACATTAAATGATATTTTAGGTAAAAGAGCAGATACCCAAACTACAAAAAAAATAAAACAACTTTTAGTTGAAGAACCAGAAGTTAGAGGTGCTTACGATTTAATTATTCATAATTACGGGCCAAACAAAAATCTTGCTTCCGTTCATTTAGAATTGCCCGACACTATGACCGTAGAGCAAGTAGATATTTTAACAAGAAAATTACAAACAAAAGTATATCACGAAACGGGAGTTATTCTTGTAGGAGTTGGAGTTTATTCTTATAATACAAAAAATAATGAAATATCAAAAATATACAATACTATACAAGAAACTGTAATGGCTTATAACTGGGTTTTACAAATACATGGTTTTCATGTGGATATTGAAAAAAAAGAAATGAGATTTGATATTGTTATGAGTTTTGAAATTGAACCAAAAGAAGGTATAAAAATTATTAGAGAAAAACTTGTAACAATGTATCCTGAATATAAAATTCAAATTATTGCAGATGTAGATATTTCAGATTAATTTTAAATTAAATTTTACTGTATTTTATTTAACTATAACGAATTTAACCAAGTAATTATTTTATTTTTGACTTGTTCGTTGTAACTTGAATCTAAATTATTAAAAGATTCTCCTTTTAAAATTTTTGCATTTTTAGCTTTTGCTTTAAAATCTTCAAAATAAGAACCATAATTGCTTCCCTGTGTAGAAAAAGGTACTACATTTTTATTTTTAAAATCAAATTGTTTTAAAAATTCCAATACAGCAGGTGTAGCAGTATACCACCATATAGGTGAACCTACAAAAATCGTGTCATATTCTTCTATATTAGGAAAATCGTTTATTATTTCAGGATAATTTTTAGAAGAAATTTGTTTTTTAGATGTTATATATAATGACGGACCTTGTTTTATTTCCTCTTTTGTTTTTATTTCATAAATATTTGCATTTGTAAATTTTTGTATTTGTAATGCAATATCTTTTGTTCTTCCAGTTAAAGAATAATAGATTACAAGAGTTTTACCTAGATTTGCTGTTAAAGAAACTGTATTTGAATATTTTTCCATTTCAGTTTTGTTTTTTTTAGATACTTTATATAAATGCATTAATGAAGAGACTCCAGCAACTACAATAATTAAAAGTATTATGTATAAAGCTACTTTCATAAAATCCCCTTTACTACTTTATATAAATTTATATGTCACCTATTGTATCAAATTAAAAATTATTTTTCGTTCTATTTTTGTATACAAAAAAATTAATATACAAAAATGGTTGTAAAAAATATATAATAATTGCCAGATGTTTGTAGTTAACAATTATAGTTTTAGCGGAGTATTTTATTAATGAAAAAAGCCATTTTCATCGCAGGAACATCAACCGATATAGGTAAAACATTTGTTAGTGCACTACTTGTAAAATATATGATAGATAACAATATAAATACAGGATACTTTAAACCTGTTTTAAGTGGAGCACAGATAATAAACAATGAACTTGTTGCTGGTGATGCACAATATGTTTGTAATATTGCAAAAATAAAAGCTCAACCGAAAGATTTAGTTTCTTATACTTTTAAAACAGCTGTTTCTCCACATCTTGCTTCACAAATAGAAAAAAAATCAATTTCTTTAGACAAAATAAAAACAGATTTCAATAATTTACAATCTAAATATGATTTTTTAGTCGTTGAAGGTTGTGGCGGAATAGTTTGCCCTATATCTGTAGAAAAAAATAATAAAATTTTTCTTACAGATATTATAAGAAGTTTAAATCTAGATGTTATACTTGTTGTGTCATCTTTACTAGGTACAATAAATTCTACAGTTTTATCTGTAGAATATGCAAAAAAACTTAAAATAAATATAAAAGGTATAATAATGAATTTTTACGATAAAAACAATTTTATGCATAAAGACAATAAAAAACAAATAGAATATCTTACCGGTATTTCTGTAATAACAATGGTAGAAAAAAATGCTAAAGAAATTTTTATACAAAAAAATTTCTTTAAGGAAATATAAAAATGAATTTAGAACAAAAAGATTTAAAATATATTTGGCATCCATGTTCGCAAATGAAAGATTATGAAACTTTGCCGCCAATTGTAATAGATCATGCTAAAGGTTTATTTTTATACGATATACATGGTAAAAAATATGCTGATGTTATAAGTTCTTGGTGGTGTAACCTTTTAGGGCATTGTAACTTAAGAATCAGTAAAGCAATAGCAAAACAATTAAACAAGTTGGAACATGTCATATTTGCAAATTTCAGCAATAAGTCTGCAATAGAATTATCTAAAAAACTTATATCTGTATCACCTAAAGGGTTAACAAAAGTTTTTTTTACAGATAATGGTTCATCTGCAGTAGAGGCTGCACTTAAAATGAGTTTTCAGTACCATTATCAAACAGGAAAAACACAAAAGAAAAAATTTATGGCAATATCTAATGCTTATCACGGGGAAACTATGGGTGCATTGTCTGTAGGAGGAGTAGATTTATATTCAAAAATATTTCAACCATTACTTATAGACATTTTAAGGGTACCAGGACCTGATTGTTATAGATGTTCGTTTAATAAAAATAGAGCAACTTGTAACGGTGAATGTTTTTGTTATGTAGAAAAAGTGTTGGAAAAACAATATAAAAATATTGCCGCATTTATAATAGAACCAATGTTGCAATGTTCTGCGGGTATGAGAATTTATTCATCTAAATATTTAAAAAAATTAAGAAAAGCATGTACTAAATATAATATTCATTTAATAGCTGATGAAATCGCTTCAGGTTATGGAAGAACAGGTAAGATGTTTGCATGTGAACATGCAGGAATAACACCAGATATTATGTGTGTAGGGAAAGGTTTAACAGGTGGATATTTACCTATGGCATTAACTTTAACTAATGATAAAATATATAAAGCTTTTTATGCAGACTACAACAAAGGGAAAATGTTTATACATTCGCATACATTTTCTGGGAATCCTCTTGCAAGTGCTGCTGCTTTAGAAGTATTAAATATTTTACAAGATGAAAAGATTATAGAAAAAGCACAAAAGAAAGCAGTTTTTTTTAATAATTTAATAAAGAAAACTTTTTTGGAAAATAAGTTTGTAGGTGATATAAGGAGTATAGGTTTAATAAATGCTATAGAACTTGTTAAAGATAAAAAAACAAAAGAACCTTTAGATTCTAAAAAAAGAACAGGTTATCAAATATATAAACAGGCATTAAAGTTAGGGCTATTATTAAGACCATTAGGCGATGTTATGTATTTTAATCCTCCACTTACAATAACTGAAAAAGAAATTAAACAAGTTATCAAACTTTGTAAACAGGCATTCATAAATACAGGAATAAATTAGAATAATGTAGATATACATATTAAAGAATCTGTATATAAAATATTTTCGTATATCAAAAATATGGAGAAAATTTTATCATGAACTTTTACGAACAAGAACTTGATAAATTAAAACAAGATGAGTGTTTAAGAAAAATATCTGACATTTCTTATAAAGAAGATAAGTATATAGTTATTAACGGTAAAAAGTATATAAATTTATCTTCCAATGATTATTTAGGGTTAAGTACTAACAAAGCTATTATTAAAGAATTTATTGAAACAAACAAAATGGATAAAGAATTTTTATTTTCTTCAGCATCTGCCCGTCTGTTAACAGGAACATCTTCAATATATTTTAAACTTGAAAAAAATTTAGCAAATCTTTTTAATAAACAGGCTTGTCTTCTTTATAATACAGGCTATCTGTGTAATTTAGGAATAATATCTTCACTTGTTCATAAGGGTGATAAACTTAACCATGCTAGCATTATTGCAGGGATGAAACTTTCTCAAGCAGATTTTTATAGATATAAGCATTTAGATTATCAACATTTAGAAACACTTTTAAAAAAGTATAGAGCAAAATACAAAAAAGCACTTATAGTTTCTGAATCTGTTTTTAGTATGGATGGCGACATTGCCGACATAAAAAAACTTGTTGAACTTAAAAATAAATATAATTGTATTTTAATGATAGATGAGGCACATGCTTTTGGTGTGTTTGGTAAAAATTTATGTGGAATTAGTGAAACGATAAATGTTATAAGTTCTATAGATATAATAGTTGCAACATTAGGTAAAGCTTTTGCTTCTGTAGGTGCATTTTGTGTTGCAAGTAAAATATATATTGATTATTTTATTAATAAGTCTAGTTCTTTTATTTTTTCAACAGCACTTGCTCCGGTTAATGTAATGTGGACAAACTGGCTTATAGAAAACAAAATCGATTTAATAAAAGAAAAACAAAAGAAACTAAACAATTTACTTAAAAAGGTTCACGAATATCTAAAAGATAATAGACACACACAAATAATACCAATAATTATAGGGCAAAATAAACAAACTATAGAAATAGCAAAAAAGTTGCAACAAGAATGCTTTTTTTTGTTGCCAATTAGAGTTCCTACCGTTGCACCAAACACTGCAAGATTAAGACTTTCTTTAACAGCAGATATAACTTTTGAGGAAATTAAAAAAATGTTTGAAATAATAAAAGGTTATTTATAAATATGAATTTTTTGTGGTTAAATAAAAAAAATAATAAAAATTTAATTGTTTTTTTTAATGGATGGGGAATGAACAAAGCAATTGTTTCTCATCTTGGTTATAAAGATAATGATATATTAATGTTTTATGATTATAGAAAAATAGATATTGAAAATATTGATTTTTCACAATATAAAAACAGATTTTTAATTGCATGGTCTATGGGAGTATATATGAGTAACTGGTTCTATGATAAGTTAAAAAATTTTAATAAAAAAATAGCACTCAACGGTACATTTTTTCCCATAAATAATACTTGTGGAATAGCAGAAAAAATTTATGATTTAACTGTAAACAATTTTAATGAAATATCTTGTAACAAATTTATTCAAAGAATGTTTATAAAAAAAGATTTTTATTTTGATAGAACTACAAAAGAATTAAAAGATGAACTTGTAGCAATAAAGCAATATACACATAAACCATTACAAAAAACATTAAAGTATGATAAGGTTATAATTTCTTTACAAGATAAAATTATACCAGCTAAAAATCAAATAAATTTTTGGAAAAAAACTAAAACAGTAAATATTGAAAATATAGATTGTGGCCATTATCCTTTTGCTATATTTGATAATTGGAATCAGATAATAAAATGATAGATAAAAATTTAATTGCTAGCAGATTTTTGAAAAGTTTTTCAACTTATGATGATAATGCTTTTATTCAAAATATTATGGCATCAAACCTTATAAAATTTATTCCTATAAAAGTTTTTAATTCAATATTTGAAGTTGGTTGTGGAACAGGCATTCTAACCAAATATATAAAAACTTTTTTTTCTTATAAAAATTATACAGCAAACGATATAGTTGAAAATAGTCAAAAGTATGTTCAAAAAATAATAAAAAATAGTGATTTTATTTGTGGAGATATTGAACAAGTTAAAATAAATAAAAAGTTTGATATTATAATATCAAATGCTTGTCTTCAATGGTGTAATAATTTAGATTCAATAATTTTAAAATTATTGAATTTGCTTAATATAAACGGATTTTTAGCATTTTCAATTTTTGGGCAATCAAATTGTTATGAAATAAAAAAGCTACTAAATATTTCATTAAATTATACTAATATCAAAGAAATATTAAATAATCTTGATAATTGTAAAATTGTTTATATTGGAGAAGAAATTAAAAAATTTTTTTTTGATAGTCCAATAGATATAATAAAACATTTTAAATTAACTGGTGTAAATAGTATTACTAATATAAAATTTACAAAAAATAAGCTAAAAGTATTTGAAAAAAATTATAAAAAGTTTTTTGTTGAAAAAAATAAATGCTATATAACATATAATCCTGTGTATGTAGTTTTAAAAAAAAACAAATAAAATATTTCTGTTATTGATATTGATGAGTTTATTTGATACAATCTCAATCTGCACTGTAAAAATATAAGATTTTTTCTGTTGTTGAAGGCACTATTTATAATTTCTAATTTTCTATTTATAAATTTTAAAAATAACAATGGGGTTTTTTATGAACAGAAGACAGTTTTTAAAATCAGCACTGTTTACAACAATAGGTACTTTTGTATTATCTGCATGTAAAAAAGTTACTGCAGAAACTAAAAAAGTTATAGAAAAAGTTTATACGAAAAAATTTAAAAATCTTGATATTTCAGTTATCGGTTTTGGGCTTATGAGATTGCCTCAAAAATTTGGTGAACCTGATGTTGAAAAGACACAAAAAATGGTAGATTATGCAATAGAACATGGTATTAACTATTTTGATACCGCATGGTTTTATCACAGCGGGAAATCTGAACTTACTGCGGGTAAAGTATTAAAAAAATATCCTAGAAACAGTTTTTATCTTGCAGATAAAATGCCTTTAAGAATTCTTGAAAGTAAAGAACAAGTTTTGAAAATTTTTAATGAACAATTACAAAAATGTCAGGTAAATTATTTTGATTTTTATCTTGCACATAACATAAATAAAAATGAATGGCAAACATTAAAAAAGTGTAATGTTTATGAACAGCTTTTACAAAAGAAAAAAGAAGGTAAAATAAAATATTTTGGCTTTTCTATACATGATACACCTGAACTTTTAGAAGAAGTTATAAACACATACAAATGGGATTTTGTTCAACTGCCAATAAATCTTATAGATTGGGAAAAAACAGATAGTAGTGGTTGGTATGGTGTTAATGCAAAAAAACAATATGAAATAGCAACTAAAGCTGGTATTGCTGTAGTAGTAATGAACCCATTAAAAGGTGGGCAGCTATCTACACTTAACAAGGCAGCAGTAGATTTATTGAAAAAAGAAAACCCTAATGCTTCACCAACATCTTGGTCATTAAGATATGTTGCATCACTTGAAAATGTTTTTTGTGTATTGAGTGGTATGACGGAAATGGAACATGTAAAAGATAATGTTAATACTTTTACAAATTTTAAACCGTTAACAGAGAAAGAACAAAAAGTTCTTGCTAATGCTATTGCTGTTTATAAATCTTCAGGTGCAATTACATGTACATATTGTCAGTATTGTACGGGTTGTCCTATAGGTATAGATATTCCAAAAATTTTCAATATATACAACCAGTATAAAGCAGATAGCAAAAAAGAAGTGTTTATTGCTACTTATGAAAGTATTAAAGAAGAAAATAGAGCAGATAAATGTATCAATTGTGGGATATGTAAAGCAAAATGCCCACAAAAACTAGATATTCCTGAACTTTTAAAAAATGTTGACAAGTTATACAAAAGTTTGAAATAAGTATTTTTTATATAACGAGAAAATATAATGAAAAAAATATTG
>CAMVLN010000007.1 GCA_947168325.1 uncultured Elusimicrobia bacterium
ATTTTTTACTTCATTATTTGTCTGTTGTTTGGATTCTTCTTTTTTTGTCTGATTCTGTTTTTGTATTTTTTCTACTTCTTGTGCTTGTAATTGTTTTTCTTTTTGTAGCAAAATTATATTATTAATTTCTTCTATTTCTTTTTCAACATTAAGTCCAAGTTTTTTAGCTTCTAAAAAATCTTTTAAAGCATATTCTATATTTTTTGTTTTCTTATACAATAATGCTCTTTTAAAATATAGTAAACCATCTGTTTGTTTTGATGAAGATATTAGATTAGAATACCCATTAATACATTCACTAAATTTATTATTTTTTTCTAAATATTCTATTTTACTAATTAACAAATCTCTGTCTTCCGGATTAAGTTTTAGTGCCTCATCAAAGTTCTGAAAAGATTTAGTAAAATCATTTAATTTAAAATATATTTTTGCTTTCAACCAATATAATGTATAGTCTGTTGATATTAAAGCTAAAGACTTTTCTATATTTTCTAATGCCATTTCATAATTTTGTTTATCATAATAAAATTGTGCTAAAAAATAAAAAACATCTTTATCACTAATACCCTTATTTACAGAGTTTATTAAATATGGTCCTGCCTCATTAATATTATTTGTTTTTGACAAACTTATTCCAACATAAAAATCTATTTCTTTTTCTTGTTTTTTATATTCGTATATTTGCTTTAATAACACTATTGCATCTTGATATTTTTTTAGATTAAAACATATTCGTGCTAGAAGATACTTGCTTTCTATATCTGATGCAAAATTAACAATAGACATTGCACCTTGGTATGCTTCCACAAATTGTGATTGTTTGAAAAAATAATACACTCTTGAAAAGCATGCTAATTTATGTTCTGGGTCATAATCTAAAGCTGTTTCTATGTTTTTTAAATAGTTTTTGCCATCTCCAAGTTTTTGAAAAAGTAATGCTTTTTCATAGTATAAATCAGCATTTGCTACATCAATTTTTATGGCTTTATCTATTATTGATATAGCTTCTTGGTATTTTTTTAACCCTTTATAAGCCTTTGCTTGCCCGATATATAATTCTATATCTTTATTTGAAAGTTTTATTGCTATATCATACTCTGCTATAGCTTCTTTATATTTTGACTCTTTTATATATAATTCTGCTCTTTCTTTATAATAACTCACATTATTGTTATCTTTAGCTAAAACAGAAATTATGTCTTCTATAGAGTTTGGTTCAGAAATTTCTTGCCCTTCTCCATTTTTAGTAATTTGAATTTTTTTATTTTTATCAAACTTATTTTCTTTTTCTATTTCTTTTACAATTAAATTTTTATTTTCTGAAATATTATTTATATTTTTTTCTTCTAAAACTTCTTGAATATCAGTATCAGTATTATTTTTTTCTTTTTCTATATTCTGTGATGAGTTTTCTTTTTTATCATCCAAACAAAAATATTTCTTTAAATCTAAAAAACTAGAATCCAATTTTATAAATTTATTTTCTATTAATATTTTTAAAGCTATATCATAATTTTCTATAGCATTTATTAATTTATCTGTATTTCTATAAACAATACCTCTATAAAAATAAGCACACACATTATTTTTATCCATACTTATAACAAAATCTATATCATCTAATGCTTTTTGATAAAGTTTCATATTTATGTATAAGTTAATTCTTTTTAAATATAAGTCTACATTACTAGGTTGATATTCTATTAGTTTTGTATAATCTTCAAGAGCTTTTATAAGATTGTTTGACAAAACAAAAGCTTGTGCTCTTAACTCTAAACATATTATATTTGCTTTATCTCTATCTAACACTTCTGTAGATATTTTTATACATTGCTCATAGTCTTTCTCTAATAATTCCGTTTTTGCTTTTGAAATTTTTGTCTCTATATTTTCAGCTCCTGTTTTTAATGTTTTACTTATATTCCTTGCTACTTCATCATAAGATTCAATATTTAAAACTTCTTTTGTTTTTTTTATCAGTGTAGCTTCATCTTTATTAGAATTTTGTTTTATATAAGCTTTAGTTTGTTTTTGTAAATTTAAATTTTTAAGAATAAAATCTCTATTTAACAACACATCAGTGTTTTTATAACCTAAAGAAATTGCTTTATCAATATTTTCTAAAGCTACATCATATCTTTTAAAATAAATATTGCATAAACTTAAATAAAAACTACTTTCTGCAATACAGTATTCAAATTCAATAGATTTATTAAAATCGTTAAAAGCATCTTCATACTTTTTTTCTTTTATATAACATAATCCTCTTATATAATAACTTTCTGCAAAATTAGAATTTTTATTTATATTTTCTGAAAGTATATCTATAGCTTGTGTATATTTTTCTAAATTAAATAAAATTTGTGCTTTAGCATAAAACAATTCTGGCCTGTTATAAGTATCATTTTTGATAGCAACATCAAAATTATCCAAAGACTCTTTATAATTTTGTTTTAACAAATTTATATAACCCAATATTAAATAGCAAACACTATTATTAGGCATAACTTCTATTGCTTGATAAATTTCTTCAACTGCTTTTTGCAAATCATTTTTTGATAAAAAAATATTTGCTCTAGCAATATATGGAAGAATAAAAGAAAAATCTAATTCTGTTGCTTGATAATAAAACTTTAAAGCTTCATCCTTTAAATTTTTATACAAATACAAGTTAGCTAAATTGTAATAGCCATAGCAATCCTCTGGACATAACTCTATTGCTTTTTCGAAATCTTGTTTTGCAAGACTCTCTTCCATTTTTTTTCTATAAAGATTTCCTCTATTATTTAGAACAAAGGCATCTTCCGGTTTTAATTTTAGAGCTTCGTTAAAATCATATAAAGATTTATCTAAATCATCTATTATATAGTATGCTATTCCCCTATTTGTAAAAGCATACCTATTTCTCGGATTTAACTCTATTGCTTTTGTAAAATCACTTATAGCTTTTTTATGTTCAGAAACCATCCTATATGCCATTGCTCTACCATAAAAAGCTAATCCTATGTTTGAGTCCAATTTTATTGCTTTTGTAAAATATTCTATTGCATCATTAAATCTTGATTGACATATCATTACATCACCTAACCTAATATAAATTTTAGGGTTTGCATTAGTAGAAAATTTAATGACTTGCTTAAAATCCTGTTCAGCTAAATCAACTTCCTTTATATTAAAATAACTTTCTCCTCTAGATATGTATGAATATACAAAGTTTTTATTTAAATCTATTGATTTTGAAAAATCTTCTATAGCTTTTCTATGTTGTTTTTTTTTAGAAAAAATATAACCTCTTTTGTAATAAGCAAGTGCATTTGTAGCATTTAGCATAATGATTGAAGAATATCGTTCTATCAATTGATTTAAAAATTTTATATTTTTTGTGTCTGTACAAGAATTAATTTGTATAGAATATTTTGTTGGATAATAACTCATATCCTCACAAAGTTCTTTAATAAAAACTTCTATAACTTTTTTATAATCAATATTCATTTTTCAAATTTCAACAAGTACTACTTCTTCTTAATATAATTACCTATAACCAAACCAACAAACATTCCAACAACTATTCCCATTAAAATGTCTGTTATACCAACAATTGCAATAATGACACCCAAAAAAGCTCCTATTATCAAACCTTCAACATCGTAGCTCTTTACATTATTTTCTTTTTGTTCTAAATTTTTATTACTTTCCATATTATTCATATATTTTTGATATCAAACTTTATTTCATTATATCTCTCTTTGCACTTATTATATAATTATGTCTACTACTTTTTCAATATAATTTCTAATTTACTAATAACTTCTTCTTTTGATATTTTAGGATTTTCAAATTGTAACTCCTTTATGTATTGTTTTGCTTGACTTATCCATTTTCCAGCAGGTTTATTACAAATTTTTATTAATTCATTTCCATCAAATAATTCTTTTTGTGAAACTAACATATTTCTCTTTTGTAAAAATCTTACTCTATCAAATAATTCTGTATTATTTTCTTTACTGTCTGCAATATATAACAACTCAACATTTTTTATATTATCCTTTAATTTATCAGCAAATTTTCTAACAGAAGAGTCTTTCCAACTACTTAAATACATTTTAGGATACCTATGATTTTCTATTAAAAAACATACTTGTTTTATAAAATCCATAGAATATTTTAATCTAATTAAAATCTGTTTAGCTAATTTAGAACTTTTATATTCATAATTAATAAAAGATATGTTTTCATCAATACTAGTTTGAGGTTGTATTTTACCTATATCGTGTAATAAAGCAGAAATTCTTAACAATAAATTGTTTGGAACTTTATCTAAAACATCCATAATATGTCTATAAACATCTTTATTATTATATTTTTTATGTTCTTTGACTTTTTGTGTTTTTTTTAATTCAGCAAGTATAATTTTTAATAAACCAATATTATCTAACATTTTAAAAGCCTTTGATGGCTTATTTAATAAAAGAATTTTATTTATTTCATCTCTAATTCTTTCTTGAGAAATTATTGATATTCTATTAAAATTTTTTTTCATACTTTGGTATGTTTGCTGCTCTATACTAAAATTTAGTTGGAAAGATTGCCTAACAGCACGAAGTATTCTTAATGGATCTTGACTAAAAATAATATCTGAAGCCAATTCGTCAGTTACTCTAATAGTTTTATTTTTAATATCTTTTAAACCTTTGCCTGTTAAATCTAATAATTTAAAATCATTTAATCTTAAAAATAATGAATTTACCGTAAAATCTCTTCTTAAACAATCTTGTTCTAATGTTCCAATTTCTGTTTTAGGATTTCTAGAATTTATATCATAATATTCTTTTCTAGGCATAATAAATTCTATTTCTTTGCCATCTATAAGAAGTTTTGAAGTTGCAAACTTTTCAAAAATTATAGGAGGATGTATTTTTAGTGTTTCAGCAACAAGTTTAGAAAACTCTATTCCTGCATTTTCTCCTTCAACCATAATATCTAAATCGTTTGGCTGCCTGTTTAAAATAATATCTCTAACAAATCCACCAACAGCATAAATAATAAAATTATTATCTTGTGCTATTTTTATAAGTTTATTAACTATTGATTTATACTCTTGCGGAATTTTTAATAAATTCATTTAAGTATTTTATAAAAAAATTTATTTATAATCTAACAAAAATACAAAATTTTTTATTTAATATCTGTTTGATAAGATTAAATTGTTCTTGTTTTAATGCTTAACTAAACTTTTAACATAATTTTTTAAACAAAAAAATAGGAAGATACTTGTACCTTCCTATTTATTCATTAATTTTTAAGATATAATCTTTAGATTACTTCGCTGTTTTTGCTTGTTCTTTTATTAAATTCAATGCAATTTCATTTTTTTGTATTTGGCTTGTTCCTTCATACAATGTTGTAATTTTTGCATCTCTCATCATTTTTTCTACAGGATATTCTTTACAATACCCATATCCACCAAATATTTGAACAGCATCTGTTGTAACTTGCATCGCCACCTCACCAGCAAACAATTTTGCCATTGCAGACTCTTTACTTGTTCTAACTCTATCTTTAGGATCTTTTTTATTATTTTCATCTATTGTTCTTGCAACCTGATAAACTAATGCTCTTGCTGCTTCAACTTTTGTTGCCATATCTGCAAGCATATGTTGTATTCCTTGAAAAGATGCTATAGGTTGTCCAAACTGAACTCTTGTTCTTGCATACTTTGTTGCTTCTTCCAATGCACCTGCTGCTATACCTAAAGCCTGTGAAGCAACTCCAGGTCTTGACCCATCCAGTGTTGCTTGTGCTATCATAAGACCGTGCCCTTCTTTTCCTAATAATTGGCTTTTATGAACTTTGCAATTATTAAATATCAATTCTCTTGTTGCTGAAGCTCTAATACCCATTTTATTTTCTTTTTTACCGAAAGTAAATCCTTCTGCCCCTTTTTCAACTATAAAACAAGAAATTCCTCTTGCCCCTCTTGAAGGATTTGTTTTTGCAAAAACCGTATAAGTTTCTGCTTCACCAGCATTCGTTATAAAACATTTTGTACCATTAAGAATATAATAATCACCATCTTTTACTGCTGTTGTTTTCATACCAGTTGCATCTGAACCTGCAGATGGCTCTGTTAAACCAAATGCTGCCAATTTTTTACCACTAGCAATATCCGGTAAATATTTTTGTTTTTGTTCCTCATTTCCTGCTATTAAAATAGGAAAAGTTCCAAGTGCCGTTGCTGCAAGTGCTAAAGCTATACCACCATCTACTTTGCACAGTTCTTCTGTAACTAAAACTAATCCCATTATACCTTTTCCCAATCCACCATATTCTTCTGGAATATACAAACCACACATATCTGCATTAGCTAATTCTTTTACAATATCCCAAGGAAATATTTCTTCTTCATCATATTTTTCTCTTACAGGTTTAATTTTTTCTTGAGCAATTTGTCTTGCTGTATCAACAATCATTTGCTCTTCTTCGCTTAAAAAATAATTCATTTTTACTCCCTTTTAAAAACAAGCATATATAAAATGTATACTTAAATTTTACAACTCAAAACCAAGTTTATAGCTTAATAACCAATAAAGATTTAGTTTACGATATCAACAAAAATTTTATAATTTTTTATTTTTGTAAAACAAAAAAAATTAAAAATCAATCATTAAATTAACTACATGTTTTAAATCATAATTATTTCTTTCATCACACTTTATCATATTCATATTCACTCATCTATACTTAAATGCCTGTTAAACACATAAACATACTTCAAATTTTCTATTTTTCTAAATTATTTTGCAACCATTCAAAGGCTTGCTGTGCGGAATTATGCTCTGCCTCTTTTTTTGACTTTCCTTTACCAACCCCAAATTTTTTATTTTTTATAAAAACTGCAACTTCAAAATTTTTATCATGATCCTTACCGTACTCGTTAACAACTTTATATTGCGGTAAAGTTTGAAATATTGCTTGAACTAACTCTTGTAAAGAACTCTTGTAATCTATTAAATTGATATTTTGTTTCAATACTAAAAATTTTTCAATAAAATTTTTTATTTTTTCAAAGTTTGAATCTAAAAATATAGCTCCAACAATAGCTTCAAAAGAATCACACAACAACGAATCTCTTTGCCTTGCAAAATTTAATTCTTCACTTTTACTAATTAAAATAAATTTATCCAACTTTATTTTTCTAGCCCAAAAACTAAGAACCTTTGCAGAAACAATCTGTGCCTTTATTTGCGATAGCTTTCCTTCATCGTCTGCATATTTTGTATACAAATACAGACTTACAACAGCGGACAGAACACTATCTCCTAAAAATTCCATCCGCTCATTACAATATTTCAATCCTTTTTCTGAAGCATAAGATCTATGAGTTAATGCTATTTTCAATAAATCTAAATTTTTGAATTTATATCCCAATAAATCTTGAATACTATTATCAAAACTACCCAACATAATTTTTAAATACAATTGCCGCATTGTGACCACCAAATCCTAACGAATTTGATAAACCACAATTAATTTGTTGTTGTCTTGCTTTGTTTGGAACATAGTCAAGATCACATTCAGGATCTGGAGTTTCATAATTTATTGTAGGATGAATGAAACCTTCTTTCATACACAATACTGTCGCAATTGCTTCAACAGCTCCTGTAGCTCCAAGTAAATGTCCTGTCATAGATTTTGTAGAATTTATAGGAATCTTATATGCTTTATTCCCAAAAACTTTTTTTATTGCAATTGTCTCACCTAAATCATTTAAATGAGTTGATGTACCATGTGCATTAATATAATCTATATCATCTTTAGAAATATCTGCATCTAAAATAGCCTTTTCTATTGCAATTACTGTACCTTTTGCTTCAGGATCTGGAGCAGTCATATGGTAAGCATCATCTGAAGCACCATATCCTAAAACTTCAGCATAAATTTTTGCATCTCTTTTTAAAGCATGTTCTAAAGTTTCAAATACAAGAATACCTGCCCCTTCACCTATCATAAAACCATCTCTGTTTTTATCAAAAGGTCTTGATGCAGTTTTAATATCATCATTTCTTGTAGAAAGAGCTTTTAAGCTACAAAAACCTGCTACTCCAATAGGGGTAACCGCACTTTCTGTTCCACCGGTAATAATAACATCTGCATCCCCACATCTTAAAAGGCGCAATGCATCTCCCATTGCATGATTAGATGAAGCACATGCACTGGTTACTGTATAATTAGGTCCTGTAATACCATATTCTATAGCAATTTCACCAGGCAACATATTTGCAATTAACATAGGTATTAAAAAAGGACTAACTCTTTTTGGCCCTTTTGAAATTAAGGTCGTATGTTCTTGTTCAAGAATATCCATACCACCCATACCTGTTCCAGTGATACAACCAATCCTAGATTTATCTTCTTTTTCAAAATTTAAACCAGAATCATGTATTGCCATTTTTGTTGCTGCCACACCAAGCTGGATAAATCTTGAACTCCTTCTAGCATTTTTTTTATCCATATAATCTTCAGCTTTAAAGTTTTTTCCTAGACCTGCAAACTTTACACTAAAATCTGAAGTATCAAAAGTATCTATAAAAGATGCTCCTGATTTACCATCTTTTAAAGCATTAACAAAATCCCTACAACCCACACCTATAGGTGCCACAACACCCATACCTGTAATAACTATTCTTTTTGTTCCCATAATAAAACCAACTTTATTTTATTTATCTATACTTACTATTTAGCTTGATGAGCTTTAATATATTCTATTGCTTGACCTACTGATAAAATTTTTTCTGCTTCTTCATCCGGAATTTCAATACCAAACTCTTCTTCAAATGCCATAACCAATTCTACTGTATCTAAAGAATCGGCACCTAAATCATTTATAAAAGATGCATCTGGAACTACTTCTTGTGGATCTACACCTAATTGTTCAACGATAATTTCTTTTACTTTTGCTTCTATGTCTGCCATAATTTTTGGCCTCCTCTTTATTATTGAGTTTTTTAAACTCATTTTATTTTATACCAATATTTTTAATGCTTTGATTACATATACATTCCACCATTAACATTTATCACATTTCCAGTAATATAAGAAGACTCTTCACTGGCTAAAAATAATGCAGAATTTGCAATATCTTGAGCTTCACCTAACCTTTTTAATGGTATAACTTCTGCATATTTTGCTTTAACTTCATCGGTCAAGGCATCTGTCATTGCAGTTTTTATAAATCCAGGTGCAATCGCATTTACTAAAATATTTCTTGCTGAAAATTCTTTTGCACAAGTTTTTGTTAAAGCTATTACTCCACCTTTTGAAGCAGAATAATTTGCTTGTCCAACATTTCCCATAATTCCAACAACTGATGCTATATTTATAATCCTACCATATCTCTGCTTAAACATCGTTCTTGTAACTGCCTTGATAGAATTAAATACTCCTTTCAAGTTTACTGATATAACTGCATCCCACTCTTGTTCACTCATTCTTAACACTAAATTATCTTTTGTAATACCAGCATTATTTACTAATATATCTATTTTTTGAAATTTGTCAAGTGTTTTTGCTATTAAATTTTCACAATCTTCCAATTTTGTTACATTGCTCGCTATGGCAATTACATCTACATTATATTTACTTTTTATCTCATTAGCTGTAGTTTTAGCTTGTTCAATATTAATATCTGTAACAACTATTTTTGCCCCTTCTCTTGCAAAAGTTTCAGCTATAGTTTTCCCTATTCCCCTAGCACTTCCGGTTATAACGGCAATTTTATCTTTTAATCTCATTTATTTAACTCCCCTATTACAGTTTCTAAATTTGCAATTTTTTCTATATTCATTGCTTTCTTATTTTTATCTATTCTTCTCATAAGACCTGTCAATACCCTACCTGGTCCAATTTCTATAAAAGTATCAAAACCACTATATATTGCATTACTAATGGATGTATCCCATAAAACAGGACTATAAATCTGTTTCACAGATTTTTCTTTTATCACAGAAACTTCTCTTGTAATTTGTGCATCACAATTTGTAATTATAGGATATTTCAGTTTCATAAAATTATACCTTTCAAGTTCAATTTTCATCTTTTCCGAAGCTAATTTCATTAACGAAGAATGAAATGGACCTGAAACATTCAATAAAACTGCTTTTAATGCTCCATTTTTTTTTGCAATCTCAACTGCTTTTGATATTGCATTATTTGTACCTGAAATAACAATTTGACCAGGTGAGTTAAAATTAACAGCTTCGCACACTCCAAACTGTGATGCTTGCTTACAAATATCTATAACAACCTCTTTCTTCATTCCAATTATCGCAGCCATTAAACCAGGATTTATAGAAGAGGCTTCTGCAATAAACTGCCCCCTTGCTTTAACTATTTTTAAGCCATCTTCAAAAGAAAAACAACCTGAAACTGCTAAAGCAGAATACTCTCCCAATGAATGTCCCGCTGTAACTATTTCAAATTTACTTAAATCTATCAAAGATTTTAAGGCTTCAAACATTGCTACACTTACCGCAAATATTGCAGGTTGTGCATTTTTTGTATTTTTTAACTCGTCTTCTGGTCCATTAAAAATGACATTCTTCAACTTGTCATCCAATTTATCTATTATATTTCTAGATGCCTCACAGTTATCATAAAAATCTTTCCCCATACCAACAGTCTGTGATCCTTGACCAGGAAACATCAAAAATATTTTCTTCATATTACCTCAATTAAAAATTAATTCTTAATATACAAGCACCCCAAGTAAGCCCAGCACCAAAAGCAATTAATTCTACTAAATCGCCTTTTTTAAACCTACCTTCTTGATATGCTTCATCTAATGCAACTATTGTTGTTGCTGCCGACATATTTCCATACTTATGAACATTTACATAAACTTTTTCTTTTGTAATTCCTGCTTTTTTTGCAACCGCTTCTATAATTCTCAAATTTGCTTGATGTGGTATATATAAACTTATATCTCTATCTGTTAAACCAACCAACTCTTGTACTTTATTTAACGATAATGACATTTTTAAAACTGCAATTTTAAAAACCTCTTTCCCTACCATTTTTATACAATGCAATTTCTTTTTAATAGTCTCTTCACTAGCAGGAACACTTGCTCCACCAGCTGGAATATTTAAAATATCAGTATGCTCACCACTAGCTCCAAGATAAGTAGAAACTATATCATTTTCTGTATCAGATGCTTCAAATATCATTGCCCCAGCACCATCACCAAACAAAATACAAGTATTTCTATCAGTCCAATCTATAATTCTTGAAAGAGCTTCAACACCAACAAGAAGAATTCTTTTATACATTCCAGATTTTATAAAAGCTTTAGCTGTAGCAACCCCGTATAAAAAACCCGAACATGCTGCGGATATATCAAAAGCAACAGCACCATATGCTTTTAATTTTTTTTGTAAATAACAAGCTGTAGACGGCATAGGAACATCTGGACTTATTGTAGCAACTATAATCATATCTATACTCTCAACTGCTATCTTTGCTTTCTCTATCGCATTCATAGCTGCATTATATGCTAAATCTGATGTAGTCTGACCTTTGTCTAAAACTCTTCTTTCCTTTATACCGGTTCTAGTAGAAATCCATTCATCAGATGTTTCAACTATTTTTTCTAAATCAAAATTTGTCAAAACTTTCCTGGGAACAAAAGAACCAGTAGACAAAATTTTCACACCTACTTTATTATCCATTTCCAACCTTAACCTATATCAAATTTACTAATTTCTTCTTCAATCTCCTTATTTATCTTCATATTATTCTCTGCATATTTCGCAGCAACAATTAAAGCATTTTTCACCGCTTTTGAATCAGATTTTCCATGCCCTATAACACAAGGAGCATTTACCCCCAGCAAAGGGGCACCACCTATTTCCTCATAGTCAATTTTCTTTTTAACTTTTTTCATTGCAATTTTTAAAAATGGAGCTAGTCCCCAACATAATGGATTACTTTTGACAGAATTTTTTATAAGTTTCCCTATCATTTCAGCAACACCTTCACTTGTTTTTAAAAATACATTTCCAACAAAGCCATCACAAACAATAATATCAGCTTTTGCTTTTGGAACATCTCCACCTTCTATATTTCCTATAAAATCCAAACCTGTTTTTTTTAAAAGTTTACTTGTTTCAAAAATTAACTCATTTCCTTTTGTTTCCTCTTCACCTATGGACAAGATTCCAACCTTAGGATTCTTTATTTCTAAAGAATATTTTGCATAAGCATTACTCATAATTGCAAATTGCAAAAGATTTTCAGGCTTACAGTCAACATTTGCTCCAGCATCTGAAATAATACATCTTCCTGATATTGTAGGAAATGATATTGCAATTACAGGTCTTAAAACTTTATGAATTCTTTTAAAATATAATAATGCCGTTGCCATAACAGCTCCAGAATTTCCCATAGAAACAAATGCATCAGCCTGTCTATTTACAACCAGTTTACAGCAAACAGACATTGAAGAATCTTTTTTTTGCCTTGCAGCATTTGCAGGATGTTCCCACATTTCAATGACTTCTGTAGCATTTACGACTCTTATTTTATCTTTAGGAAATGTATATTTTTTAGACAATTTTTCTAATTTGGCATAAAGAACATTTTGCTTTCCAACTAATATAACTTCATTGAAAGTTTGTTTAACCGCAAGTACCGCCCCCTCAACATTTATGTCAGGAGCTTTATCTCCACCCATTGCATCAAGAGCAAGAATCATTCTACTTTTTTTCCTCTTTATTTTGTTCTGTTTGATGTTCTTGTTCTGTTTTAGCTCTGGCTTTTTTTACTTTTTTGGGAACCACCAATTTTCCATTATAAAAACCACATTGCGGACAAACCTTATGAGGCATTTTTGGAGCACCACAATTTGAACATTTACTAGAATTTTCAGCTTCTATTTTTGAATTTGCAGATCTTCTACAATCTCTACGATGAGCCGTATGCTTCCTTTTTGGATTTGGCATTTTTTCCTCCAATTAAACTATACTTTAAATTTTCCTATTTTTGACCATTTTTCAGCAACAAATTTATCTTTCATTTTTCGCTCGCAAAAGCAATCTTTTTCATTTTTATCATTACCACAAATAGAACAAAGTCCTTTACAATCTTTACTACACAAAGGTTTCATAGGTATATTAATTATCATAGTCTCTCTCATTTCATTTGCAACATCACATTCAAATTCTTCCTTAGTAAAAGAATATTCAAAAGGTACATTTACTTCTTGTTCAAAAAATTTTAAACATCTTGAACACTCAAAAGACATCGTCCCAAATATTTTTCCAACAATATTAACGACATTGTCATACTTATTTGCTTCAAAAGAAAAATACAAATTAGCTGACTTTATAAGTTCCCTATCATAAACAAAAAGAAACTTTTCTTTTTCAACGACTAATTTTTTTACTTTCCTAAAATCATCAAAACTTACTAATAAACTCTTCACAATCATAACCCAAATAAATTTAGATTATCTTGCTAGCTTAATATTTACAAATACACCTTATATGAAAAACACATACATTTGGAGCTTACAAAATTTTTAAATAAATAGCAAATTTTTTATTAAATTCAAAATAAATATGAGCATTTTTATAAAATAAAAGAACGGAGGAAAAAGAAAAAGATAATAAAGATAAAAAAACATAAAATTGCAATAAAAAGGAAAGAAATATTATATAAAACATAAAAGGCTAAAGGAAAAACAGAAAAAGTATAACAAAAATGAATAAAACAAACAGAACCTCACAAATCTAGAATAAAAAATAGTAAATAAGATTTTTAAAAGCATACAGTGTAATATCACATAGATTGGGTACAAGAAGTATATTAACTGGTATTATTTTAAGAATAAAAAAAAGGAATAATAAAAGAAAATTATACTATTTAGTATTTAGTTAGTATTTAGTTATAGTAAATGCAATAAAATACTAGTTACACAAATATATGAAGAAGCAACAAATAAAACTGTTATAAAGTTTTTAACAGAAGCTGTATTACAAGATTTTATTTTTAATGTTAAAGAAGTTCAAATTTATAGTGGTAGCGAGTTTAAAGCCTTTACCCTTAAAATATTGTATTAGTTCATGATATATTTAAACTATTAAGAAAAACAAAAGTTCAATATGTTATGAATTATATAATCTTTAAAGTGAAGTGTTTTTTTGATAGAATACTCCCGTTATGGGAAATATAAATCAACCAAAACTAGTAAAGTTTTTTTTCGGATTAATTTACAGTAAATATTTTGATATTGATGAAGTTTATAAGATTTTGCAACAGAGGTTTAATAATAAAATAGATATTTATAGTCAAGTTATAGATTTTGCTTTCACGAGTTATTACAACAAAGAAATGGGACAAAATTTAAAAAGACAATGGATATCTTTTGAAACTTTATTAACTCCAGATAATCTTGCAGATATAAAAGTTGAAACTAATAATATTGAAAATTTGTTTGCAAAAAATAAAAATAGGGTTGTAAATATTGATCCTGGATATATATGTCTTGCGAATGTTGTTCTTGCTTCAACAAAAGATTTTAGCCACAGAATATATCTTACAAAAGGTATTTATGCAGAAGTGACAACAATATACAGAAAAGAAGGTTTTACAAAATTACCTTGGACATATCCAGATTATCTTTGCCAAACAGCAACAAACTTCATTTTACAAGCAAGAAAATGTCTTTTAAACAAAAAGGATTAAGTTTTATGTTTTTTATTATATTTTTAACAATTTATATATTGGCAAATGTATATATAATGTACAGAGTTGTACATGATTTGAATTTTCGCGGGACTACTGCTATAACTTTTCTTGTATTGTATTTAGCAATTACTTTTTTAAGTGTATATTCACTTAAAATTGTTAGGTTTAATCAGCCATCAATAATTACAAAAATAATTACAGAAATAGGATATGTATGGCTTGGAATTTTTTCAATATCTATTACATATTTTTTATTATCACATTTAACTATTATTTTTTATTCAAGTCCAAAATTTAGATATAACATAACTATAGTAACAATAATTTTAATTTTTGTTTCATCTGTTTATTCATTTTTGAACACTTGTCAAACTCCACAAATAAAAGAAGTAAAGATATCTGTTCCAAACTTATTTACAGATAAATTCACTATCGTTCAATTAACAGATATTCATATAGATACTGCTACAAATTATTACGAAATAAAACAAATAGTAGATATTACTAATTCATTGAATCCTGATATTATTGTTTTTACAGGAGATTTAGCAGATACTGATATTTTAAAAACTTATCAAAAGTATGGACTTTTAGATTTTAAATCAAAGTATGGAGCCTTTGCAGTTAGTGGTAATCACGAATATTATATGGGAATAACAAAATATGAAACACTTTGCAAAAACATAAAATTTAAATTATTAGATAATGAAAATATTTTAGTTGATAATAAATTTTATGTTGCAGGGATTACAGATTATAAAACTTCTAAACAAGTAAATTATAAGCCTGCAGATGTAAAAAAATCTTTAGAAAATGTTGACTTTTCAAAACCGGTAATATTTTTATCTCATCAACCAAACTCCTTTTTTGAAGCTCAAAAATATCCTATAACAATACAATTATCAGGTCATACCCATGCAGGGCAAATACCACCTTTCGACATAATTGAATATTTTATGTATAAATATTTCTATGGACTATATAAAGAAAAAAATTCATATATTTATGTATCAACTGGAACAAGGTGGTGGGGACCACCAATGAGACTATTTTCAAAATCAGAGATAGTAAAAATTGTTTTAGAGAAAGCTAATACCGTAAAGTAGTTTTTTTATTATTAAAAATATGTTTAATTGCTAAAAAGTTCAAACAATATTTTTAAAAAGTATTAAAAAAAACAGCCTATTAATAAAAGTTATATTATCTTTTTAGTTCTGTATTTATTTTATTATCGTTAAATTTGCAAATTTTGCTAACAATTTTTTCCATTGCCCTCCACTAAATAATACAATTAACTTTAAATTATCACCAGAGCCACTTTTTTCAATGATTTTTCCATTACCAAAAACTTGATGGTAAACTATAGTTCCTATCTTATATGTATCGTTATCATCTACTTTGTCAATTGGAGCATAAGAAACATCTTCTTTATATCTGAAAGGAGTATTATTTACAACATTTCTTGCTGACCTATTAGAAAGTTGCTCGGTAAATCCAGCTTCCAACAAAAATCTTGATGGCATATTAAAATGCGGTTTACCAAACACTGTTCTTGATGTAGCCCAAGTCATATATAAATTTTCTTTTGCTCTAGTCATTCCAACATACATAAGTCTTCTTTCTTCTTCAAGTTCTTGCTCATTATAAGCAGATTTCCCTATAGGAAAAAGTCCCCCTTCTTCTTCATTACGACCTTCTTCAAGACCTGTTATAAACACATTTTTAAATTCTAACCCTTTTGCTAAATGTAAAGTCATAAGTGTAACTTTATCTTCACTATCTTGCCAAGAATCTATATCTGTAACAAGTGCAATTTGAGATAAATACCCTGATAAAGTTTTGTCAGGAGATATTCTTTGAAATTCTTCAACTGCAGAAACGAATTCTTTAATATTTTCTATTCTATTTTTATTTTCTGGATTATCTGAAAGTTCAAGTTCTCTTATGTATCCCGTATCTTCAATTACTGTTTCGACTATTTCTTTAACTGTTTTATTAAATATCGTCATAACATTTTTTTCTATTATCATTCTAAAAGAATTCATTGCAACTAAAGAAGTTCTAGGAATTATATCTGTTCCTACAAACTTTAGAGTTTCATATAAAGATAACCCTTTTGATGTAGCAAAATATTCAAGTTTTTCCATTGAAGATTTTCCTATTCCTCTTTTTGGAACATTTACAACTCTTCTAAAACTTACATTATCGTTTGGATTATGTATAAGTTTCAAATATGCCATAATATCTTTAATTTCTGCTCGTTCATAAAATTTTAATGTTCCTACAATATTGTAAGCTATACCTTGCCTTCTTAAAGCATCTTCTAAAACTCTAGATTGTGCATTTGTTCTATAAAATATAGCAAAATCTGAAAATTTATAACCATTTTGTCTATTTATTAAAATCATATCTACAACTCTAGTTGCCTCATCGTTTTCGTCAAAATTTTGAAAAACATTTATATTTCCTTTATCTTCATTATTTGTCCAAAGTTGTTTAGGAACTCTACCAGTATTATTTTTAATAACATTCCAAGCTCTTTCTAATATTTTTGGTGTAGACCTATAATTCTCTTCAAGTTTTACAGTTTTACAATCAGGATAATCTTTTTCAAAATCTAAAATATTCGTTATATCTGCTCCTCTCCAAGAATAAATACTTTGGTCATCGTCACCTACAACACAAATATTCTTATACTTTTGGGCTAGCATTTTTGTAAGGATATATTGTGCATGATTTGTATCTTGATATTCGTCAACTAAAATATATTGAAATTTATCTTGATATTTTGAAAGTATTTCTGGATGCTCTTGTAAATTTAAAACTGTTTGCATAATTAAATCACCGAAATCAAAAGCATTATAAGTTTTTAATTTTTTTTGATAAAGTTCATATATTGCCGATATTGTTTTTCCGTAAAAATCTCCTTTTGATTGACAATCATTGTTCATATCTTGTGGAGTATCTAAATCATCTTTTGCTCTACTTATTCTGTTTGCTACCCATGTGGGTTTAAATTTTTTATCATCAAGATTTAATTCTTTTATACATTCTTTTATAACAT
Source organism: uncultured Elusimicrobia bacterium (assembly GCA_947168325.1). Lineage (GTDB taxonomy): Bacteria > Elusimicrobiota > Endomicrobiia > Endomicrobiales > Endomicrobiaceae > Ruminimicrobiellum. Next base: position 17,810 of record CAMVLN010000007.1, read on the forward strand.
TTACCTGTTCACCCATATCATAAACAAGGAAATTTGAATCTATACCAAAATTTTTTGTTTCACAAGATAAAAGATATAAACAAAATGAATGAAAAGTTGAAACTTTTACTTCTTGTGCAATATTACCCGCCAAATCATTTACTCTTTTTCTCATTTCGTTTGCTGCTTTATTTGTAAATGTAACAGCAAGTATATTATAAGGTTTTACTCCTTGTTCTAATAAATATGCAATTCTGTATGTGATAACTCTTGTTTTACCAGTGCCAGCACCGGCAAAAATTATTAGTGGCCCTTGTGTATGTAGAACAGCTTCTTTTTGTGAATTGTTTAAGTTTTCTAATGATATATTCATAATTTTTGTATTATATCATATTATGTAAAAATATTTTTTGTTTTCTAAAATTAAGTATATTTTTTAATTAAAGATATAAGATTCAACATAATATTTAAAAATAAATGAGATAAATTTTACTATTAATTATTATCAATTATAAACTGGTATTACTACAGGTTTTTTTGATACTGGATTAGTATAAACAACAACAGTTATATTATAAACTTTTTCTATATCTTTATAATTTAAAACTTCTTTGGTCAAACCATAACTAAAAATTTTTTTATTATCTAGTAAAACAATATCAGAACAAAACTCGCCTGCCAAATTTAAATCGTGAATGGTAGTAATAATTGTTTTATTATATTTTTCATTCAACATTTTCAATAACTTAAATATTGTTGATTGGCTACAAATGTCAAGATGTGATGTTGGTTCATCAAGGCAAATTATATCTGTTTGTTGTACCAATGTTTGTGCTAACAAAACTTTTTGTTTTTCTCCACCGGAAAGTTCATTTATATTTCTATTGGCAAATTCTGTAGTTTGTGTAAAATTCATCACATCTTCAACTATTTTAACATCTTCTTTTGAGGCTACCTTAAACATATTCATATAAGGAAATCTGCCAAACATAATAAATTCTTTTACATTAAAAGAAAAATCAAATTGCATAGTTTGTGGCATAAAAGAAATATTTTTTGCTAACATATTTTTTGATGTTTTATAAATATCTTCATTATAAACAAAAATTTTCCCTTTGATTGGTTTTAAAAGCCCTACTATAGATTTTAATAATGTACTTTTACCTGTTCCATTTTTACCAATAATTCCTATAAAAGTTCTTTCTTTTAAAACTAAAGATAAATCTTTTAAAACAATTTTTTTACCGTAAGATAAAGTTATATTATCTATTTTTATCATATAGATATTTTACCTGTTTTTTTTAATAGTAAGAAAACGAAAAATAAACCACCTATAATACTCGTTATTACTCCTATAGGAATTTCTACCGGAGCAATTAAAGTTCTACTTATTGTGTCGCATATTAACAAAAAAATAGAACCTATAATTGAAGAAAACGGCATTAATATTTTGTTATTATTACCTACAAATTTTCTTGTAATATGCGGTATCATAAGACCTACAAAACCTATAACTCCACAACAACTTACAATACAAGCTGTAATTAATGAACTTAACATGAAAATATATTTTACAGTTTTTGCAGTATTTATACCTAAAGAGCTAGATTTTTCACTACCTAAACTTATTATATTTATAACATTTCCTAAAAAACATAACAATATAACACCAATAATTACAAATACTGCTATTATATGTAAAAGTCTTTCATCAAAAAAAGCAAGGCTCCCCATAAGCCACATAAATGCAGAATATAGCTGGTCATGAGATGATATTGAAAAAACTAACATTACAGCTGAAGAAAAAATATAACTTGCAATTACACCGGAAAGTATCATACTATTAGAATCAAACTCCTTTTTTAAATTTAGCAGATATACAAAACCAACAGATAACAATGCTCCACAAAAACCAAATAAAGGTAAAAAAAACCAAGATAGTTTTGTTATACCAAAAGTAAAACCGATAGATACCCCAAATGCTGCTCCGCCAGAAATTCCCAGTGTAAACGGATCTGCTAACGGATTTCTAAGTATTCCTTGAAAAACACATCCGCTACAAGCAAGTCCTGCACCTGCAACTATTGCAAGTATAACTCTAGGTAATCTTATTTGTTTTATTATTGTATAAGTATTTTCATCTGAACTAAAAAACAAAGATTTAAACATTTCAACAACAGATATATCACTTATACCAGATAGCATTGCAACAACAAATGTTATAATCAATATTACTAATAGTAAAGTAAATTTAAAAAAGTTACTCATAATATTATTTGATTATAACAAATTTAATAAAATATTGTTTAAGATTTTATATCATCAAAAATTTTTGATATAAAATTTTATTCTAAAATTTTGCCATCACATCCTATAACCTAATAATATTACAGTATAATTTTAATAATAATGCTTTTATTATTAATTATAAAAAGTCTAAAATAATATTTTTATTTCAACCATTTTTATTTCTATTATCTTACTAATCTAACATCTGTTATAAAAAATTATTAATGAATACATATTAAATAACAGAAAAGCTTAAAATAAAGTTTTAGTCATTAGCTTTTTAATTTATTTTGTAGCACTTTTATACCATTTAAAAATCTTTTTGGAGTCGGTGTAAAAATATCGCTTGCTTCCAATAAATAAATTTTTTTATTTTTTTTTGATTTTATATTTTTATATTTTTTCCATTTTATAATTTCTTGAGAACTCACATCTCCCATATTTATAAGCAATATTATATCAGGATTCTTTTTTATAACTACCTCTATACTTATGTTAGGATATCTCATATCTATATTTTCAAAAATATTTATTCCATTTATATATTTGTTATATTCGTTCACAAAACTTTGATTACCTATAGTAAATATTGGGTTTGCTCCTACTTCCCAAAAGATTTTATCTTCGTTTTTGTTTTTGTTACTTAATTTTAAAATTTCTTTTTTTACAGCAGCTATTATTTGTTTTGCTTCATCAGATTTATCTAAATAGTCAGCAAGTTGTTGAAAATTAAAACAAATATCTTTAAAATTAGAATATGGTTCCATAACATATACGGTTAGTTTTAATCTTATTAACTTATCAATAACAGATTTATAATTACCTTCTTTTGTTGCAACAATCAAATCAGGTTTTAAAGATATAATTTTCTCTATATTTGGTTCAATAACATTACCAACTTTTTCTCTTTTTAAATTATTATCTTTACAATAAATTGTATTTGCTATTAACTCTTTATCTATT
>CAMVLN010000008.1 GCA_947168325.1 uncultured Elusimicrobia bacterium
GCTCTTCTTTCCACACATAATTGCTTACTGTATCAATAGCTAACTTATTTTCTTGCTTTATAAAAGAACCTGAACAAATAGAGCTATTAATACCATCTATATTGGCTATTCCTCTAGAAGCCCCACCAACAAGTCTATTTGATAATTTTAATACTACAGCGGTATAGGCAGATATCAAAGACTCATTTAATTTTTCTAGAAATAGATTTGCTATAAAAGTTCCTTCTCTATATATGGTTAGTGTATTCCTATTTGTAAATTTTATGTCAAAAACACTGCCAAAACCTTCAGCAAACGAACAAGATTGAGTTTCTATCACATCCCCGTTGCTGTCATAAACTTCAGCAATGAATTTATTGTCGTTAGTAGCTAGCCCTGAATGTACCGTCAAAGAAAACAATAACGAATTATTGTCGTTTCTAAATAATTGCAAAAAAGGAACCGCAACAGACAATGCCATATCAAAAACAACTCTTAATTTTATAGGAAAAAATTGAACCCAAAATTGTGAATTAATAGAAATAAAATTTACATCACTAAACCCTGTAATTATTCCTGCTCCATCAATAGAAAGATTACCATTAACAGTAAAAGCTGAATTAATTTCTTTTTCTTTTACTGATTTATAAATTTTGTTATCTGTGGTTAATAAGACTTTTTTATCTAAAGTATCAGCTGTTGGTAGAACATCAACAACATCATCAACTACAGTTGTAGTATTTGCTTTTATTCCTTCCGCTATTGCTTTATTAGAAGCAACATTGTAGCTGTTTTCATTGATAGTGTTATCTACTTCTAATATCGGGTTCTTTGTGTCATTTAAAACTTTTCCTTGTCCTGCTGACAAAACCTTTGTTGCATCAGCAGTTGTTAAATCATTTACAATATCTGTTTTAGGGATAAAGTCTTCTAAATTATATTTCTCTAAACTGTTCCCGTCCCACACATAAGTTGAATTATCATATATATAATATACACCAAACTGTGGGTCATCTACAGTTGCCCCGTCCCAACTATCAGCAACAACGGCGGTATATATTTTCTTATCAGTTAAATTATAATATTTGCTTCCCTTTGCAAATTCTCCTGTAGGAGCTGTAGTTATAGAAAGTAAAGCCACCTCTTTTGTCTCTCCACCACCACCAGAAGCACCTGTTTTTTTAACTTTGTTCCAAAGTGTAATCATAGTTATTCCCCCTCTGCCACATTGATAACCGCACCCGCATTGTAAGATTTCACATACACATTTACACCGCTTTCTTTTGTAATCGTAAGACCCTGATTAAAAGTGATTACAAAACCGTCTTCGGGGTCTGTCGGTTCACTTGCACCTTCTACTACCATTACTTGTTGATTTATTTGTCCTTTAACTAACTGAACATCATAACTTGTTCCTTCTGTCATAGACTCGCCCATTAAAGTTTCTAAATTCTGCCAATTTGCACTTCCTACTTCTACTCTCATAATTACACTCCTATACTAAAACTAAACTACAATTATATTTTATACCTTAAAGTCTTATAGTCAATTTTTCAATTCTTCTATTTTTTTACTTAACTCTTGGCATATCATTGTCAACTTATCAAGACCGTCTTCTATCATCTCTGCATTTAACTGTCCGCCGTTAGTGAAATCTATATCTTGTGTTATGTTTGTATCTCTGTATATTTCTATCTCGTCTGCACTTGTCAACGGTGCTAACTCACTCTCTACCGTAGGATAAGTTAAAGTCTTTGCTACTGTATTTAAAGCAAAGTTCGTTTCTACTTTTTCCCCGTTTACTTTAAACTTAATCTGTGAACTGTCGGTAAACTCAAATGTAATTGTAAACTCTCTGTTTACTCCGTCGCCCTGATAAGTGTTACTTGTTGTCTGCCCTGTTATCATAATACTCTCCTTTTATTTTTTTTCTTCTCTTTTGTTCTTCCACCGCCTAACCACCAATAATACGGGTTACCTATTATCGGTATGTTACTTGCTATTCTTAAATCTTTAGGTTTCATTTTTCCTTTACCTGCTCTGCCTAACTCCGTAAGGAAACTGTCTAACATCTGCACAACAGGAACTGTAAATATTGTGCCTAACAATACTCTACCGTAACCTTCTTCTCTTCCCTTATACATTGTGTATCTTGATATACCGAGTATCTTTAAGAAGTTATCAAGTATCGTATCTTCCAAATCTATCTTTCTTAAATAGATAAGGTCTTTTAACATATCTGTTCCTGCACCTAAAATTACAAACAAGAGTATAAGTTTAGCCATACTTATTGCACCCTCTTTAACCTTCTCCCCGTTCTTTTCTTTAATTCCTTCTTCTATCAACCTCTTGTTATCTGTAATAATTCTGTTAAACTGTTTTATCCAAAAGGTTTTTAATGAATAAAATATTCTTCCTGTTGGGCTTGTAAGATACATTTCAGGAACTTCACTCAAACTTACAGGTTGAACTCTTGATAGTTCGCAATGTGCAAACAAATAAATGTTTTCATTTATCGTATTGCTCTTAATCTCTTTAATTAAATCTTTTGCAAAGTCTTCGCCATATCTTCTTGAAATATCATCAAAGGCTTTCTTCTCGTCTTTTTCTATCATATTCTTATATTTCATAAATGTTGTTGCGATATAGGTATTCTTACCCAACTCATCAACCGCTTTAAACTTAATAGTCTTTAACACCCAATCTAAAATCTTTTGAGTTATTCCTATTCCGTCTGCAAAATCTTCGGCAGGGTGGTCTATTCCTATATCTTGCATCGTTATCTTCTTCTTGCCGAACAATGCTTTTAATGTGCCAAACACTCCCGCATTATCTATTGAATAACTTAAATCGCCGAACTGTGTTATAACAGAATTGATGTTACCTAATGTTGCCAAATATCCTACCGACTTAATTGTTGACACAGCATTGTTAGTATTCTTGAAATTAAATCTTGCTCTTAATAAGTCTGCTATCTTCTTCTCTTGTTCTCTCATAATCTGTTTATCTTTAACCAAATCTTTAACAAATGTGCCTAATACACTTTCAATGTTTCTTATCACTTCTTCTAAATTTATTGTTCCGTCTTTACTTATAGACCCCATTTCGTATGCTTTATCTTTACCTACTCTTAAAAGTTTTGCCACTTCCAAGAAGTTGGATATATCTTCAATATACTCAAGTAAAGCATTGTTGGAGTTCTCGTAGTATCTGTCTATCTCATCTGTAATAGTCATTATCTTTCTTTGTTTGGTATGCGAAGATGCATTGGTTACACCTTTTTGGTAACCGCTTAAATAACTTGCCACAAACTCTGCCTTTTGTTCTTCACTCCATTTCTTGTAGTTCGGGTCTTTTTTCTTCATTGCTCTTTCAATGTCGCTCCAATCTTTATTGCCTTCCAAATAAGATATAAGACCGTCAATGTTTGCTATCTTTCTCGGGAAATAGTTTTCTACCAAAGAACTTACTCCGTAAATCTCCAAATCTGCTTTTATACTGTCTAACATCTTCCTTACTTTTTCGTATGCCTTTTTAAGTTCAGGATACTTTTCATTTATTCTGTTTATGGTATTTATGTCGCTATTCTTTAATGCTCTGTCATAGTTCAAATAATCTTGATTGTTCACTTTTTTAAGTTTGTCTGTCTGTTGTAAAAAGTCTATGGATGCATCTTTATATTTCTTCTGTCTTATACTTAATCTTGCTTCAAACATTTTCATTTCATAATCAAGTCTTGTATCTATACCGCCTAATCTTGTAGATACAGGTTCTATTGCATCTAATATCACATCGGTTGCACTCTTAATAAACCCTTTCTTGTTTTCTATCTTGCCCAAATCTTTAGCATCAGGTGGAACAGGAACTATGTTTCCACCGCCACCTTCTTGTGTTGGTGGTGTATTTATAATGTTTCCGCCACCACCGTTACCGCCTTCAGTTTGTGTTTGCATTGCATTGTTTGTAGGTTGTAATGTAAGTATCTCGTCAAACATAGTCTTAACTTCAGGTGTTATCGGTATCATATTCTTAATACCATTATATATTTGGCTCATCCAATTCTTGAAATAATCAAACACACTTTTAAGTTCGGGTTTTGGTGCTTGTCCTGTTGCCATATATGTTTCAAAGCCCTGTGCGAACTTCTCTTGTTGCTCTGTGGTATACTTTTGTCCTTCCTTCTTACCTAACCAATTATCAAGAGTTTTCTTTATTTTCTTAAATTGTTCGTCTTGTACTCCGCCCTGATTTTCTATTATCTCTATATCTCTTAAAAAGATGTGTGCCATTTCGTGAATAATCGTTGACCTATCACCACTTTGAAATACATTGATAATAGACTTGGTTTGTTCAACAATAGGTGTGTCTATATTTCTTGGTATTACTTCTCCACGATTTTGTTGTGGTATGTTCTCTTCTTGGAAATATATTTTGTTATCCAAACCCTTGACACCTGACAATAATTGTTCTATACTAATGGTATCAGGGAGTTCTCCCTTATCGCCATTAAGTTGGCGGTTGAGAACTTTCTGACTTTTTTTATCTATAATTACATCATACAAATCTGCTTTAATCTTTATACTATCGTTATTATTTCTGTTGTGCAATGCAGTTAATCTTATTGTATATACATCGTTATCATTTATTCTTATAGGAACATAAAATCTATAAGTTAAATCATAATCTTTCTTTTCAGGTTTTGACAAATCAACATCAACCAAAAAAGAATTTTTGATTACATCTTCTATATTATCTATTGCTTTGTATCTTATTTTATGTTTTTGTTTTTTATTGCTACTCCATACAATATGGTTAGGAACATTTTGTGGTTGCATTCCTTCTCTTTTAACTTTCTTAATAAAGTTTAATATTGCTCCATCAGAGGTTTTAGTTTTTGTTCCTATCAAGTTTGTTAGCATTTGTTGTAATTGTTTTTTATCTTTTATTTGAGCCTGTCTTAAATCTACAATAGGAACTTGTTTGTTTTTATCAATTCCCCTAACCATTGGTTGGTAAAATCTTTCTCTTAATGTTCCTGTAGGCTTATATTTTGTCTTATACTTTTCGTCAATTTTTGCAAGATAATCTTCAATTTCACCATTTACTTTTTCTTTCCATTTTGCCCACTCTTTAACAATTTGTTCTGTGTATTTTTCTTTATCTTCGTCTGTTAAATCATCTATATCTTCTTCAAGATAATCTGCAATTATATCGTCAGTATCTTGAGTGTTATACAAAGGGCTTTCTGTTGTAATTAAAGTCGGCAATCCTACATTTTCAAGTTCTTCATTTATTTGTCCTTCGTATAATTTATTTACATCTTCATTTTCTCCTATTGCCAAACTATTAATATCTGTTGAGTGTATTCTATGTCTTAATGCACCTAATTCTTCAAGCATATCTGCTTGTTCTTCTGTTCCGCCATTTTCAATTAAAATTTTTCTATTATCCTCGTTTTTAAGTGCAACATTACGAGCTTGTCTTTCATAATAACCACTATCTCTTTGGTTAAACTTATCAACTTCTTCTTCTCTTACTCTGTCTACAACTTGTTCCGTTGTCGGTATCTCCGCCATTCTGTTTGCTAATTGAGAATACACTAAACTTCTTTGCTCTTCAGCCAAACGACCTTCGTTTACCAACTTGTTTACATAGTTGCCGAACTTCTCTAAATTCTCTTTTGTTCTTATGCTCTGTATTATGTTTTGTATATTTCCGCTACTTAAAGCCTGTGCTACTTTTTTCTCGTTAAATCTTACCGTATATCCCGTTTCTCTTCCGTTGCTCAATATGTTAGAGTTCTCGTCATATCTATAACTAAAAGTGCCTCTCCACCAAATAATGCTTGAATTTTCATTTTATCAATTCCTCCTTTTTATTTATTCAAAATATTCTTTTTTCCATTTAATTACAGAGTTTTCAACTTTGTATTGTTGCTCAATATCTTCCCATTTAGTTCCTTTTTTAAATACTATCTTTTTCCCTTTATGAACTATAGAAATTTCTGATTTTAGTTTCTTACCAGAAAACATAAATATTTCTTGTCCAAAAGGAATAACAACTCTATTTTTTATAATTTCAGTACTGCCTTTTTCATCTGTTATAACCTTGCTGTTTACTTCTTTTGCTTTTAAAGCAATATTTACATCTTCCATTGTTGTTTTTTTCTTTTCCATTTAATTGCCTCTTTAAAATTATCTAATATATGGGGTACAGAATAACTACACATTGCACCATACAAAGCTCTACTGTCTATTTGTACATTTCCTACTTGTCCACCTTCATATTTATATCTAGAGTCATAATTTTTTTCTATTGCATTCCTAATCGCACTTTCATATCTGTATGCCATAAAAGTATTATCAGTTGCTTTTCTCCCATTACCACTAAATCCAATAAATATATTTATGTAAATTATGTCTGCAGGTTTTGACCCTGCTGACCTTGCTTCAACTCTTTCAATTTCAATATAAACAAAAGTTTTTTTATTTATTGTTTCAGTAAGATTATAAAAATAGCTATCATTATCAATATTTTCTAAAATTAAATCCGTTTTTTTTGTATTAATTTCTGTAATACTAGTATTAAGGTTATCCTTTAGTATATTTGTAACTTCTTTAAGTTTGTCATCATAACTATAATTCATTTTATAACCTTCCTTATTGTTGAGGTATATTTATACCTAAAGATTTTAATTTACTATAAATATATTCTTCTAATATTCTTACAAATGCTTTATTTCTGCTTGGCGAATTAAATATTATTTGTCTTGCTGGTATTCGTTTAGTTCCATATTGATGATATTTAGCAAGTTTGTTTTTACTTCCAAACTCTGCATAAAAATCATTTTCGTTGTAAATATGTTCTGCTCCATTTTCTTGCCTAAAAGAATCTGCAAGTTTTCCAGTCCAAACCAATGTACCACCATCAGTAAATTGTTTTTTCCTTTCCTTATACTTTGGTTCTAACGGTACCCATGACGGTCCTTCTTTTGTCATTAATCTACCTTTATTATTAAAAAGACCTGCCATACCTCTTGAAAAATTTACATTCCATTGTTTAAATACTTCTCTGAAATTCTTAATTTTCCATTCTTTTAACCTTTCTAAATTTGAAGTAGAAATATTAAAATTTATTTTCATTTTAATCTTCTTTAACATCAATAGTATCTATTCTTGATAAAGGAGTTGAAAGAGTAATATTCCCTTCCAAAATTTTATTTAAGTCGTCAATAGCTTCCTGTTTTAAATTTCTTCCTTTTCTTTGCCCATCTTTCAAAATAACAAAGTTTAGCATCTCGTCTAAATCCCCAGCAACAAGTTTTGTGCAAATTGATTTAATAATTATCAAATCAGCTGTTTTTTCTAAAGGTAACTCATATTTCTTTATTAGAACAGAATCAATGTAATTTGACCTCATTTCAATTAGAGAATTTACTTTTGTAGCGGTTATCTGACTATTTTCCGTAAACTCTGTATTCTGAAAATAATTTTGAATATCTAAAACAGTGCAATAATTCATTATTTTTTACCTTTTTTGTCATTTTTAGAAGATAAAATATTTGTTTTAACTTTTATTTCCTCTTCTTTTTTCTCTTGATTTTGTTTTTCTGCAACTATTTCTTTTTTTGGCATAGCTATTGCTTTAGCTTTTTCTAATGTGCTAAATCTTTTTAAAGATGCAAACTGCAAATCGGTTAAACTTTGCTTATATTCCCCGTTTACAAATGTTTTTCCATCTTCTATTAAAAAACCGCTTTTACAATCTTTAAATATAAAAGGTAATTTTGTATCAGATTTTATTTCTATCATTTTAAATTTCTCCTATTATTAGGAGCAGAGCTTTAAAACTCCGCCCCTAAAATTATTTTTTAGCTTTCTTTGAAAGTTACTGTTACAACTTTATTTTCGGATATACTTGATATAGTGTAAGTACCTGTTACAATACTTGCAGTTACATCAGATCCATTAACCAATAATTTATCAACAACATATCCTTCTGCAGGAGTTATTGTAAGAACAACATCTGACCCATTTGCTGCATTTGTGAATCCTGCAGGAGATATTGTCCCATTGCTACCTGCTGATGTTGCTATTGTGTGATAAGTAGTTACAGGAGCTGCAGAATTATCAACCTTAACAGCTTTATACCATGCACCATAACCGATACCTTGCCTCAAATCAACTTGCCATTTATATAACCCATCCATAGTGGCAGATTCTTGATTGAGATTATTTTTTAATCTTGCTTCTTTCTCTATAGGATTTAAGATAGGTTTATTTTGGGCATAGCCGTCATTTTCTAAATTAACCATATAGAATGTATACAGATCTGAAAAAGGAGCAACTTCAAAATCAAAAGCTCCTTTCCACATGTTTGATGTCCCGGAAATAAAATCTTTATCTCTTAATGCTTTAAAAACAGATACCATTTTTGTTGAGCAAAAAACCATTATTTTAAGTTCGTTTTTGTTCAACAACTTTTTCCCGCCACCTGCATAACCATAGAACCCTTTTAATGCAGCATAAGCCGCATCCATATCAAAAGCTACTTGCTGAAGAGTGTTTCCATGTCCGGTAACGATATTTGATTGACTTATTGCATCGCCAAATAAATGATCTGTTGCAAAGAAATTTTTTCCATCGAAAGCTGTTCCATAAATATTTGTATGACCTGCTTCAAGCATAGCCAAACCTCTTACAATAGGATCGTCTTTAGCATTTACAGCCATTGATTCTATTTTAGATGTGTAAAGAGCTAAATTTGATAATCTTCCTGCCCTTTCAAATTCAGATTCTGTTATCTGAACCTTTTGACCATATTTCCCGTTAGATATGATTATTTTATAGTTGCTCGGCAATGTCATAGCATTGATAGGTTCTCCATCTGTTACAGCTGACAACCCGCCTAAAAATTGTTCCCATATCAATTCAGATGTTGGTGCATAAGGGACAGGATACGATGCAACTAATTCATGCAATTTAGGTTGATATTCAAGTGTTTTCTTGCCAAAAGCTACTTCTACTACTCTGTTAAACTCTTCAACTAATTGTGTAATTGTTTTTGTTGTCATTTTATTTATTCCTCCTCTTTTTTGTTAAGTATAAATTTTTCAGCATCTTCTTTTGAAATAGCACCTTTGTCTATTGCTCTTTGTGTTGCATCATCAAATTGAGAACCGCCATCGTCATTATCAGTTGTTCCTCTTGCCTTATTGTTCAATTTTGGTTCCAGTTTATTAACAAACTTTTCAAGGTCTTCAGCTGTTTTGAAATTAGATAAATAAGTTTCTTTTTCTGAAGGATATATCTTCATTTCTGAAATTGCTCTTGTTATAATTTCATTTTTCTTTTTGTTCTCTAAATCAGCTTCAATGTTTGCCAATTTAGCTTTTGCAGCATCAAGTAATACTTTCTGTTCTTTACCTACTTTTTCAAGAACTTCATTTTTTTTCTTTTCGTTAGATAACTCAATTTGAAGTTTTTCTACATCTACATCAAAATCCTTTTTTAATGCACTAATCATTTCTTCTTTTGTCATCATTGTTTTATTCTCCTTTTTTATTTGTACTTTTTTGTTCAACTGGTATTGCTCAATTATTTCAGGAGTTACTATTTCATCAACAACACCATACTCTATGGCCTCTTTTGCTGATAAATATAGGTCTTTACCAATTATGTCTTTTTCTAATACCGACCTTTCTTTTTTCGTTAGTTTTGATAATTCTGTAAAAAATCTATCATTAAATATCTCAAATTCCTTCATTTGAGCTCTAACAGCACTTGTAGGTTGTAGATCTATAAACATAGAGATTTGCACCTCATGCAACATAACTCTACTGTTTTGTGTAATAAATCTTTTTGTCCCTGCTGCTAAAATTAATGCGGCTGCACTATCAGCCTCGCCAATATCAACTGTATAAATAGGACATTTACAGTTTTTTATCATATCTAAAATTGAAAAAAGAGCATTCAATGATCCCCCAAAACAATTGATATATATTTTTATCGCCTCTATTTGACTTTCTTCTTCACACTCTTTTAAAAAAGTTTGAATGTATGGTGTTATCTCCCTAGTTATTTCATTTGTAATAAACAACTCTCTTTTACCCATTGTTTTTGTTTTCATCCTTCTGTTTGTTTTCTTTTCTCTTCTTTCTACACTCTTTGCATCTTTTTGGAAGTGATAAATTTCTTGCTTCAAAGAAAATTTTTTCATTATTACTTATTTCAAACTTCTTTTTGCATTCCTTACAAGTAGAAATTATTGTCACCATTTTTTAGCTCCTTAAAATTGTTGAAAACTCAAATCTACACCATCTAAATTATCGTGTTTACTTTTATCTGGAATTTCTTCAAAATGCGGTATCATTACACTTCTACAACCATAATGTCTAGGTATAGATATTAAGTTGTATTCAGGACCGTAAGGTGTAAATGTTCTTCCATTTAATTGTTTACAATAATTTGTTGTATTTCTATCAATCACAGCAACATAAGTAAAATATTTTATTGAGTTTCTATCTTCTGTATTTAAATAATAACTTTCTTCACTTTTGTTTATAGTATCAACTACAGCCATATCTGCTTGACCATATATTTTTGAGCTTGCAAGATATTCGTCAACTTTTAAACCTATTTGCCCAATAACTTCATCAATATCAAGTTCGTTTGTAGGCATATTTGCATTGTTTACAACAATACTTCTTAATGCTGTAATTTGTTCGTTTATAATATTTTCTGCCTTAATTTTTACAAAACTTCTTAAAACTACAGGCAACTCGTTTATTTCTTCATCATCTAAAGTTGCAGTTGTTTTCTTTTTCTTTTCGTTTTTTGCTTCGTTCAATAATTTTTCGGCATTGCTCCAACCTTTTATTGCCAAAAATGCAATCTTTTTATTTAAAACAGTTAAATAATCTCTGTTTTTAAGTTCTAATTCACTAATTCCTTTTACTCCGTTCTTTTTTAGAAATTTTCTTATATCCGCTATTGCTTTATCTGCTATCAAACCTAAATTTGATTGCATTGCTCTTCTCATCTCTTCAACATAAGAATCAATTTCTTTTTTTCTTTTTTCAGCATAACTTCTAGGAGTTTGTTTGCTGTTTGCAATGTTTATTTTGAGTTTATTTTGTAAGGTACTAGTTGGCATTTGTATTGATGGTTTTAATTCAATAACTTCATCATCCGCTAATCTTTCAGGTAAACTTAATTTACTCCTGATATCATCTTCATCTTTTTTTGTTACTTTAATTATGCCCTCTCTAAAGAAATTTAATGCTTCTTTTATAAGGGCAACATTTGTATCATTGTTGATATCTTGGCAAGATAATTCTGGATAAGTTTCACAATCTCCAAAATTAACTATTGTCATCGGTTTTAATACTTGTTTTGTAAAAGTTTGTTCAATATAAGAAATTATTTCTTTTAATGATTTTAGAAACATCTTGTATTGAATTTCACCAACATTATAAGTTCCTTTGCCTGTCGTTCCTAGTCCTAAAAAGTTGGCAAGTGCTGCATTTCTCATACCAACATCAATAGATTTTTCTGTAGTATCATAAAAACTTGCATTTACATTAGGATTGAATATCTTACTTTCGTATCCTTCAGAAGTTATAAGTATAGATGCTTTACCTTCTTGAACCTTACTTAAAGATTTTTTTAAATCTTCATATTCTTTATCTGTTTTTTTTATTGTTTTAGGGGTTGTAACATGTATAAAACCCGTTGCATTCTTTAACCCTGCAATAGTCCACTGCCCACTATTTTGTTTTTTTCTTAACCATTTTGCATAACAAGGTCTTATTATAGGTCTGCCCCAATAGTCATCTCCTTCTTGCTCATTAACGAAAAATAACAAATCATCAAAAGGAATATTTAAGTATTCTCCATCACAATATTGAACTATTTGCTTTTTATCTAATTCTATTCTTTCAATTGTTAGTTGATGCCTATATTGTAAATCCATCATTAAATATTGTTTTCCTTTTATATATGTCTCTTTCCACACTTTTTCAAATACAGTAAAGCCAAAACATAACATCAATAGAATATTGTTTAGAATACTAGAAAAAACTTTAGGTGCTTGTTCCCAGAAATAATCGTAAAAGAATTTTGCTATTTCAACATCTTTTTCATCGGTAGATTGAGTTCTTATTATCCAATTAGATCCTTTAATTGGTGCGGAAATAACCCTTATAATACTTGCAATCGTATCATCGTATCGCATAAGATTATATTCCCTTACACCTCTTGCACCTTTTAATTTAAATAAATATTCATTTGTATTTTCGTAAATATCTACAGGTGAAGCTGTTCCTATTGCTATATTATGATCCGTTTTTATTTTTAGTTGTTCTTTTTCTTTGCTATTGTTTTGCATACTAATCTTCCTCTTTTGCAAATTTTTCGTTCAAATCTTCACCTATATCTTCACTATGATTGTTTATATCTGATAATTCTTCTGACATCGCTATATTTGCATAATTATCAGCATGTCTATAATGGTCAGGTCCTAACTTTACCCAAACATACCTTTTACTGCCTGTTTCTTCATCTTCATAAAGTTTTTTTGCTGTATTGTGGCAATGCTGGGCATACTCTATAGCACTATCACTAAAAGGTAAAACAATATCTCCTTCGTTTATTAAACAATGAGATGCATCCATTGATTCTGTTCTATTTTCTTGTACTATCATTCGTTCGTCATCCCATTTATAAGAATCTTTCTGATGCTCGTTATAGTAATTGAGATACACAATACCAGCAAACCTTTCGGCAAATGCTTTAGCATTCCTTGTTTCAGGTAAAGCATCTATTACACATCTGGTTACATATTTCATGTATTTATCTAGTTCTTTAAAATCTACTTCAACAACTGGATAAGTCAAAATTTTACCTTTGCATCTTTTTTTAAAAACTATATGTAAATCTTTGCCTTGATCTATTCCCATATAAAGATTTCCATCTATTTGAAAAAAATTCTCTGGAAACTCTTCATCTCTTAAACTTAAAACTTGTTCTACTGTTAATCTATCTTTGGCAGATACATAAGCTAAACCTAAAGTCAAGTTATAAAAGTTTTGTAGTTTTCCTTCTGCCTTTGCTTTTCTATACTCTTTTAAGATTTCTAAAGGAGTAACATTTTTAGCCCACAATTGAGTATATTGATATCCTCTTACATCTTTGTTGCTAGGATATTTTGCAACCCATTTGCCATTACTTTTATCAAGCTCTTTTCTGCATTTAAAACAAGCTAAAATAACATCATCTTTTGCCCTTTCTACCAAACAATCAGGAAATGTTTCATTTACATCGTTATATTGCCCACAATGTGGACACTTCAAAAGATAATGTTGTTGGTCAGATGCTTGAAACTCTTTATCTATTGCAAAATCTGGCAAAGATGGATTACTTAATAATTCTATATGCTTAAAAGTAGAATCAGACAATCTCTTTCTTGCCATTTCATATATAAATAAATCCATTTCATCTAACTCATCTGCTATAAGTTTATCTGCTGGAATTGATTTTGCACCACTTCTGCTTTTTGTTCCTCTTAAATATAAAAAAGATTTCTTTATTTGTTTTAATCCCATCGTATCAGCATCATTAACCCATTGTGATATTTCTGGATTATAATTGATGATAGGATTTACTCTTGTTCTAGAAAAATCTCTAACATCTTTTTCTGTAGGAAACAAATACAAAACTCCTTTCGGATATAAATTTATACAACTAAATAAAGCACTAAATATTGCTTTTGTTGTTATTCCTACCTGTGTACATTTCTTATGTACCTGATAAGGATGCTCATCAGCATAAGGTTGTAAAAGATATTCTCTACCTACAAAAGAGAATTTTTCTCCAGCTTCTGTAAATCCAAACTCTTCCATAAAGTAAGGGAAATAACTATTTGCTATTTCTAACTTTTGATAATAAGAGAGTTTTTGCAACTTCTTTAAGCTCTTTGTTTGACAATCCACTTTTTACTTTAACCTCTGTTTTTTGTTCTACTTTGTCCGTTGGCTTTTCGCCCATTGTATCCCTACAAACCTTAAATGCTTCTGTATCACCTTTTAATGCTTTTTCCATTTGCTTTAATGTCATTACTGTTTTATATGTAATATCATCGTTTCTTAACTCTGGAAAAATCTTTTTCAAACTTTCAACCACTTCTGTTTTTGGTGTAAACTCACTAATCATTAGCAGTATTTCTTTACAGGTTTTTCGTTCTTTTTTTACTTGTGCTGCACGGATACCACCTTTTCTACCGTTTATCACTGCTTGTTCTCTGCTAATCTGCCCTTTCTTAAATGGTTTTAAGTTTTCTATGTTTGCCATTTTCAATACCTAAATAGCTATGAACACAAGATTTATTACAAAACACACTATCCATAACTTCTTTAAAACTTAAACTTTTCCAAAGTTTATGACTTCCTGCTTTTTGGTGCATCGCTTTGAAACAATAGGCACTTCCTTTGTTTTCCATGCATTTTGTTACTTTTAAATCTTCTTGCTTATATATTTTGTAATTCAAGTTATATCTGTTGCCTTCGAATCCTTCCAGACCTTCAAAACCGCAACAACTTAAACTGTCTCCCATGTTACGAAACCTGTTTTCTCCGGACAAAAACTTTAAACCGTATTTGTGGCATTCTTCTTTTAAATCTAAAAACTTATTTTTTAAGATTTCGTTCGGATAACAAAAATCCGCTCCTATTTTAACAAGATTTTTATTGCTTTTTTGAAATTTTATTGCTTCAAAAACTACTCCGTAAACTCCTGCTTGTGCATATTTTTTGATGTTTTCCCGGACTTCTTTGTGATAATCAATGATATATGGTTGACATCTTACTACCAATCTCTTTACGGCTTTTGACATCTTATTTATAAATTTCAACCGCTCATCAAAGGTCGGAGTATTTATTTCAAATTTTTCCTGCAATTATTTCATTTTGACTATCAACAACTATTGACCGTCCTGTTCCACATTCTTGGAGACTCTTTTTAATCAATTCTTTATTCTTTTCATTATGTTGTCTATAATTCCTTAAATCTTGCTTTATTTCTCCTTTCTTCATCTTTTTACCCACAAAAAAAAGAGATAAAATTCTGTCCGTTTTTTATCTCTTGTATCTAATGCTTTTTTATACAAATAAAAAAGCGGACAAGCTACAATGACTATAAAAAGTCATCTCCCTGTCCGCAATTATTAAGTTTTATTCTTACACTTTGAATTATAGACTAAAAGTGTTATTTTGTCAAATTTTTTTGATTTATAAATCTAAACTATTTCCAGTTTACAGATGGTTTAAGTTGTTTTCCTACACAATCTGCTAAATACATATTTATCAGTTTTTGATACGGAATACCTACTTCTTTAGCAGTTTTTTTGAAATAATCAAGAGTATTCACATCAAGACGAATAGAAATTTGTTTATGCAATTTAGCAATGTACGGATTAGGTTTTGAATTTGCAAAACTATACTCTTTTTTCATAATTAATCTCCATAATATTTTATTTCATTTTTTGTTGCTTTTCTTGCTGAAATAATACGAATTACCTCATCTTTTTTACGGTAACAATGACACACTACAAGCAATCTAAGAGCTGAACTCAAACCCAAAATAATAAACCTATCTTCATCTTGTGAATGTTCTGGGTCTGCAATTATTCGTGCATTTTTATCATAAAACACTGTTTTAGCTTCTTCAAATGATATTTTATGTTTACGAATATTAATTTCATTTTTATGATTATCCCATTCAAATTGTATATATTTTATAATTATATTGTATATCTATTCTGTTTGTTTGTCAAGCACTTTATATATAAATCACATTTTCGTGTATTCTTGCAGCTATACTTGTCCAATTTTTGTTTTCAAATTTTGATATTTCTACAGGTTTATAATTACTACAAAAAATCATCGTTTTTTGGTTGGATACTAGCATATCAAAAAAATCAAACAATAACGGCATAGCAAAATCTTTACTTTCCGCTATCTTTCCAAAATCTTTAAAATGAAAAATATCTATTTTTTCTATAAGTTCTTTTACCTCATACCAACAGTTGTCAAAATATTGCTCGCCAAGATACTTTTCAAGATGTATATCAGAAAATACTTTTTGTTTTTTATGCAATCTTGCAAACTCTGCATATATTGCAGATTGTAAATATGTTTTTCCTGTTCTGTTTCTTTTATCTGATATATATAACCCTTTTTCAAAAACCTTATCAGTCAAATATCTTTTTATTTTTGGCAAAACATTTATTTGCCAATCATTTAACGGTTTTATATTTTCTATTCTTACTCCAGAGTAAATGCTCCCAAAACAAAACTTTTGGCAATCATTTATATTCAATTCATATTGTTCCATTTACAAACCTCTTAAATCGTCTAAATTTCTAACTACAATATATGGAATATTATTCTTTGCACACATTTCTTGATAGGCTTTCTGCTCTTTGGTTTGCTTACCGTTTTCGCTCTTTAACTCCAAACAGTAAACTTTACCGTCCTTCATTGCAATCATATCTGGTTGCCCTTTTATATATCCCATTTTCTTGTGATGTACAATAAACGGGTATCTTGCACTGTCTTTAGCATATTTCAAACCATCCATAATATCACAATCTATAACAATAAATTTTCTTAATTTTAAATAACTTGCAATTACAAATTGTAAATTATGTTCTCTCGTTGGCATTCTCTACCTCTTCTATATCCTCAAGAAAACAAGCTTTGAGTAATATTAAATAGTTTATACTATCTCCTATTTTTTCTTCTACCATATTTTCGTCTGGCAAGATATTATCTTGTTCATATCTTAAAATCATATCTATAACACTAATCAAGTGTTTATTAAACATACCCAATAATGCATACTCACGGGTATTGCACCTATATATTTTTTTTGCTTCGTTGAAATTATGCAACCTATCCTTTTTACTTGCATATTCGCTAGCTTTGTTATGCAACACCCTATTAACTTCTGCAATACATCCGTTCTTTATTATTTCAAATTCTTCGTTTGTCATTTTTATATCCTCTTTTTAAATCATTTTTTATTGCTTCTATAGATATCTTTGCAATTTTAAAATCTTCTATATTTGTCAAAGTATCTATTCCATTTACATTTGCAAGATATCCTATTTCCCTTTCAAAAGTTTTAAATTTTTCTTTTGTTTTTTTCTATGTTCTTCATTATTTTCTCCTTATTCTTAAATCAAATCACTTCTTTTTATATACATTTTTAAATCTTCGACAGCTCCTTTTATCGTCGTAAAACCGAATCCGCTACATCGCCCTATATAAGCATTACTAATATTTGTAAAATCACTTGTTCTATAAAAAAGTAAATATCTAAATTGTTTTTTTTTATTACAATTCACATGCGGTTGGATTCTAATTTCTAATTCATAAACAATCTTTTTTTCTCGTATAACTCCACAAATACACTTTTCTTTTATTACTTTTTCAATACGGCTTGGTAATGTATTTATTAAATCTTCTATGGTTTCTTCTTCAGTAGATTCTTCTTGTGTTATATTCAAAATACATCTATTTGTTTTTTTAAATATTAAATCATCCATACATAATGTTTTTCTTGCATCTTTTAAATCTTTTCCTGTTTTCATTGTTGCAAAAACATTATTAATATCTTCTAAAAAACCAAAAATTACTCTATAAGCAACATCTATATCACGATCCATATCTTCCCATTTTTCATTATTATCTTTTTCATTTATTTTTACCCATTCTTTCGCATAATCTTTTAAAAGTTCAACATTTTCTTTTACTCTTGAAAACCAGCCTTTCAATGAAATATCCATTTTTTTACCTCGTTTATTTGTTTAATATAAAAGCAATTACAACAATCACTACTGTTGCACAAATAACTACTACCGAACCGAAAATCGCTTCACCTATACCCATAATTATTCACCTCCGAAATCATATTCAGTTGATTTATTTTTACCGCCGATTATTTTCCCGCCATGACTATCCTGTGCCATTGCCATCCAATTTTGCAAGAATCTTGCTTTATCTACTTTCCGCCTTTTAGGATTTGCTACTTCCCAAGCATGAGCTGCTTTTACTTCCGCAACAATGTCTATTCCCGGAAAAGCATTTTTCCAAGCTCCAACTAATTCCGACCAAAGTTTCAATAACCGTTCGTTAGTTTCATAAAGAGTCAAACCTTTCAACTCTTCAGGAACAATACCTGCTTCAATCATTTCTTCTTCATCTGGACTGTTTTCGGCTCTGTAGCAACTTGTTGCTCAGAGCTAATATATATATTATTATCAATATCATTATCACTATCATTACCAATATCGTTATCATTATCATTATCGGTATTTTTGGTATTTTTATTTTTACCACTTGATGCCACTTGATACGACTTTATACCACTTGATACGGTCGTATCTTTTTTATTCCATCTTTTTGACACATTTTCTTTATTTTTTTCTACTGTTTTTTCGTATTTTTCACTGTTACTATCTAAATGCTGTTTGATAACCGTAAAATAACACTCAGCTTTTACAGATTTAAAAGAATAACCAGTTTCACCATAATTAGAATAATCAATCGATAATAGCTTTTATAAGTTCTCCTGCTTCTTCGTTTGTTAATTTGTCAAAAAAATCTTTATAGTTATTAAACATAATAAAACTATTTTTCATTTATTTTTCTCCTATTAACAAGCCAATAATTTTATATTACTGTTTTGTATTTTCTGTATAGAATTATTAAAGTATTTCATTGTTAAAGCTATTGGAATATCTAGCTCTTGGCTTGCCTGTTTATAATCTTTCAACCAACCTAACAATCTGCCAACTTCTAAATTGAATTTTTTCATAAAATCTTGATTGAATTTATAATGGATAGTCCCTTTTAAATAAACTCTTATTTCCATAAATATTTCGTTGTTTTTTGTATAAAAAGTATATTTTTTACCACTTGCCCAACTTCCATTTATACACTGTTTATCGCTATCTTTAACATCAAACCCTAGTGTCTTTCCTATGGTAATAACATCTTCAATAAATGTGCTTGCACTACCACTTAATTTGTTATTGTCAAAACCATAATAACCAAAAGTATTGCCAATGTTTCTGCTTTATTCTTACCAATTTCACTATATACAAAGTTTTGCCTACCGACATTTTTTCTTCTACAAAATCAAAATCTACAAAGGTTATATCTATGTCTTTTCCTTTTTGTTTTTGATGATATGCTATTCTTGCAATATCTTGTGCAATAAAGCTACCTGTCCCACCACAACCAACTAATGCTATTTTTATTTTATTGTCCGGCAACATAAATGTTAATGGTTTATTCATCATAATTGTCACCTTTTGAAATCCAAAATCTGCTAATATTAAGATAATATCCATACACTGATAACCGTATTATATAATCACTGCATTTCCCATTAATAACTGAATATACACCGTAAAGTTTAAACCCTTGTTCGTCTCTATCATCTATATCACTAAAAAAAGCATCCATTTGCGAATGTGTGTGAAATTCTAGTACCACAGTATCTTTATTACTTAAATAAACAACAGAACCAGCATCTCCTTTTTGTTTAGGAGTATAAATTGAATATTTGCCATTTTCATAAACTATCTGTAAAAATTTTTCTTTTGTTGTGTCTCCTTTTTCTATCTCTTGTTCTATCTGTTCAAAAATAGTTTCTGGTATTTTGTTTTTCATAACAAAATATTCTTTACACTCAAATAAGTTTCTTATTTTACAATCAGAAATTTGAAAACAAACTTTGAAAAAATTGTTTTCCGCTCTTATAAATATACCGTTGCCTGCAATAATATATTCATAACCAACAAAACTATTTATAGGTTGTTCCATTTTATCTGTAGAATCTAAAACAATTATATTTTTTAATTTTTCTTTTAATTCCATTGCCTATTTCCCTCCGCTAAATCTGTTAAAGTGATATTTGTTTCAAGCAACATATCTTGTGGAAACTTTCTTTTTCCAGATAAAGAAAACAAAAATTTAATTAAATCTTTGTTAGTTTTTATTCTGCCGTTTTTTAAATCTTCATTAAATCCAGAAGTCCAAAAGGTTTCATAATTTTGGTTTATGCTTTTTGGAGTGCATTTTGTAAATTTTGTGCTACCATGACAAATGGAGCCATCTAGATTAATATTGGGTAAAGGCATTTGATATAAAAAAGGTTTCTTTATATCTATCGCAAATATCTTATATTCTGTCCCTTTGCCACAAAAAATATGATCCGGACAAGGTATTATAATTTCTTTGCCATTTAACACAATTTTTCTTTTTCCGCCTGCTCTAAGAATAATAAGTTTTTCTATATTGTTTTTTCTTGAATAGAAAATTGTATTTGTTGGCAATATCCCTGTTGAAAATTCTACTCCAGAAAAAAGCTCTTCTATATCATCAGCAGATATTTCATATTGGCTTTTTCTATTTTCATCAAACTTTGTTAAAAATATAGAATCTTCAAAAAAATCTAATCTACAAAGAAGTTTCTGCTGTTTTACAGCTGATAATATCTTGTTTATTCCATTCATTTTTATTATCTATACCTCGCAATTACTTCTTCAAAAAGAAATTGATAAAACCTTTTATTTAACTTCTTGTTGCTATTAAGCTCTTTTATAAATTTACTATGTCTTTTCTCTTTTTCTTTATAATCTCTCCAAATTTCTATTGCATAAGGCAACTCATCCCATCCAGAATAAGTATTGGCACTTTCTTCAGGTAACATATCTATAAACCCGCATCCAGTATCTCTCATTATTCTTTCAAACAAATATAAAAAGTTTTCACTAAACTTATCTTTTTTATATTGCTCGTTTTTCTAATTTGACCATATTTTTTTGATTCTTGA
>CAMVLN010000009.1 GCA_947168325.1 uncultured Elusimicrobia bacterium
TTCCTTTTCTTTGTCTTGTGCTATTTTATCTTTATTTGGTGTATCGTTTGAAATACCTAACATTTCAAGGTAAGTGTTATATTGTTCCTGTATTTTGGTTTGAGTATCTTCTCCCGTATCTGCGGTTCTAACATCTTGATGATTAGGTATATAAGATGTAATTACAGCACACTTTTTAAAACCTTTCTTTTGAAAAATGTTCCAATACCTACAAGCTTCCAAAATACTGTTTGCCACAAGCATAGCATTACCTTTGCCTTTTGCTAATCTCGGAATTTTATTAAAATCAAATATTATATCATTAGCAATTTTGTCTAACCTACTTTGGGAACTTAAAACGGTTTGCATATTTCCCCAAAGTTTTTTTAGTTGAACTTTTGCTACATCGTTAAGACCTCTTGTTTTAAATTCAAACCATTCATCAATTTTATCTTGGTTTGTTATTGTTTGCGGAACATCTCTCGGCTCATATCTTAAACCAAGTATAACTTTATCATTAACGGCTTCGTCAAACTTATAACAATGGATATATTGTCCGAATGTTTCAATAGATGTAGCTTTATCTTTCTTTAATAAAGGTGTTCCAGTAAAACCTATGAATATTGCTTTAGGTAAAAGTTCTTTCATAGCTCTATGTAATTTGCCTGACTGTGTTCTATGGCATTCATCAACAAACACTATTATTTTACCTTTAGGATTAAAATCCGATGGAATATTGTTTTTTAAATCTTTAATGTATTCTTCCGAATTGTCATCATCTTCCGTGGAATGTTTTTTAAACTTGTGAACTAACGAACATATTAATCTATCTTCTGTCTTGTTTAGTCTTTTTAATAAATCCGAACCACTCTTTGTTCTTACTATTGTTTCATTAACTCCTGCAAATACTCCCTCTATTTGTTCATCAAGCTCTATTCTGTCTGTTATTATTAATACTCTACCATCTGAATAAAATTCTTTTATCCATTTGGCAAGCCAAACCATTGATAAACTTTTTCCACTACCTTGTGTGTGCCAAATAATACCGCCTTTATTATCTTGAATAAACTTTTGGCTTTCTTTTACACCGAAATATTGGTTTGGTCTGCATACTTTTTTTATGCCTTTATCATAGACAATAAAATTTTCAATAAAATCTAATATTCTTTTCGGTTCAAAGAATGATTTTATTTCTTCCAAAAACGGTATTCTTGAAGATTTTTTTGTTGTCGGATTATATTCTTTCCAGGTTAAATAATATTTTTCGGGAGTAAGAATTGTAGCATATTTCATTCCTTGAGATTCATTTCCGGCAACAACAAATTGAACCGTAGTAAAAAACTGTGTTATTTCATTTCGTTGGTTTGTTATATTTTGCCTAATACCATTAGCAACATCAACTATACAACTCTTTAATTCCATAACGGCTATTGCTATACCGTTAATATATAAAACAATATCTGGTCTTTTTGTATGTGAACCTAAATATATTACTTCTTCGGCTACATAAAAATCGTTATTAGATAATTTATTCCAGTCAATAAAATTAACTGTTTGTGCCTGTTTTGCTATATCAGTTTTAAAAGAATAACCGTATTTAAGAAGCTCATATATTTGTTTATTTGAATTATATAGCTTTTCGTCTAAATTATTACCACCACCCAACTGTGCAACTCTTTCTATATGACTAATTGCTTTTTTTATTTGTTCATCAGAATACTTTTTGTTTTTTCTTAAAAACTTTTCAAGAAGTTCTTTTTCTATGTTGGAGTTATTTTCCCGTTCTTTTAAATAGCCGAAATATTTGTAGCCAAGACCAATTAACACATCAATAACTTTGTTCTGTGTTATTCTTTCAATATCTCCTATTCTTCTTTCAAAAGTATGTTTCATTATACCCTCTAAAAACTATTAAAAAGTTTTTTACTTTCGTTCATTGCTTTTAGTATATTACTGTCAGAAAAATAATCTTTTTTTAATTTTGGCAACCATTCTTTATCACTTGATATATATTTTTTTATGTTCTCAATGGTTATTTCTTTCTTCTGTTTAACCAACTCTATTATTGTATAATCAACTGTAGTCAATACTTCCAAATATTCGTTCTTCATATATTTAAACAATTTAACTAACCAGTCTAACGAATTTGTAGAATAATATTTTTTATAATATTTCTTAGCATCTTCAATTTTATTTGAAGATACTAAACCGCTACCTATTTTTTTTACATAATTGTTTTTTAAAGCAATATTTTCTCCACCTTTGTATTTAATTTTAGGATTATATGGACCCATAGCTTTTTTCAAATAATCATCAATAGGAATATCGTTATATCTTTTAAATAAATAAGATAATTTTTGTCTTCTAAAAGCTCCTAACGGATATTTCTCTTCACCAAATTCATCAGTTATTACTGATATAATTATTGCATCTTTAAACTCGTCATTGGCTTGTTGTTTTGTTGATATATAAATAACATTATCTTCTTCAATATTTTCTTTAATTAATCTTATCTTTCCAGTTAATAATTCTTGCATCATTCCTATTTTTAAATCTTTATATTTTGAAAGTTCCTGCTCTAACTTTTCTATTTCACTATCAATATCAAATAATATTGTTGATATTTTTTCTTGTTCTACTATGGATTTTGGATAACACACTTCCATTTCTCTAAATTTTGGTAAGGTTATAACATATCTTTTACCACTACCTTCACATAATGTTTCCGCTTGTTTTAAAAAAGCTCTCGTGTTAAACATATATGTGGAAAATTTTAAATCAAATTTTTCTTTTAGTCTAAGACGAACTAAATGATAACTATATACAGCATCTTCTATATCTTCTATTGCCACAGCAGATAATGCAACATCCCATCTCATTTCTGAAGAAGGTGTAAAAAATATATCTCCTTTTTTTACTTTGCATTTTTGTATTTTCTCTTTTTTTGCTGTAACCCAATGATTTAACATATTAGAATAAATAAAATCATTATGATATACATCAAGAAAATTTACTAATCTTATCGGAGATTCTTTTGAATTAATCTTTTTATCTATTCCTGCACCTGTAATATCTCCTATTTCTCCTAAAGATTTCACAATCCAGTCTTTTTTAGGAGTTAAAAGTTTTTGCATAGTTGCAATTTTAAGATTTTTCTTTTTGTCTATAAGTTGTTGAGTTCTTTCTATTAAACTATCCACATCACTTAAAACTTCTGCAATTTTTTTTTGCTCCGGTAGTGGTGGAATAATAATACTTGTTGTTTTTATCCCTGTTTTTGAAATAGATGATACTTTTATTCCTGTTATTAGAGGTATTAGTTGATTGTGATAAGTTGATGAATTTATAAAATATCCTAAAAATTTATTTGAAAAAACATTTTCTTTTCGTGGTCTACATAACATTGTATGTAATCCAGCTATAACTTTCTCTTTATCTGTTATATTTTGAATTTCTACAGCTTTACCAACTGTATTATCTTCTGCAGTATCTGCAATTATTATATCTCCGTTTCTACAATATCTATAATTCTTAAATTCTAATGAACCAACAAGATATGTATTAATGTCTTTACTTGATAAAATTGTTGGATATGTAATTAAAATATCGCCATAATGTATATTTTTGATATTCCCTTCCATTGTTAATTCTTCTCTTGAATAAGTATTTGTTTGCAAAAAGTTAAAACATTTATCAAATGTATTTATTTCCCAATCTTTAGGAATATATCCAAATTCTTCGGTATATTTATAATTCTGTTTGTTGTCTTTAACCATTATGAATTTACCTTATTTAATTTTGATACTTTCATTCTCATATAGTTTATAAAAGCAGAACAAGTAACCAACATATAATATGCTTCCTCTTTATCTATTTTAGGTTCATCCATCAACTCGTGCCTAATACCATCTTCTCCGTTTGTAAAAGAATATAATTTTTCCATAGAATCTTTTAACATTGATGGAACAACTATTCCATTTTTTTCTAAATTTTTAATCGCTTTACCTAATGTAGAATCTTCTGTTATTTTTCTACAACAGACACCAACGGCACAAATACTTTCTTTTATTGAATTTCTATAATCTGGTTTTGTCCTGTCGGATAAATATTCCAATGCTGTTTGTAAATGTTCGCTTATTCCCATATCATTAGAATTATTTATAGCATTTTCTATTGTTGCTACTTCATTTTCGTTAGTTATAGGAGCAATTATACCGTTTATAAACCTATACCCGGCATTTTCTTTTTCCAGTATATTGTTTATTTGGGTTTGATATTCATCAAGTAAATCCCAAGGGATTTCTCCCGTTGGAATAGCATCGTGTATAGAGATATATATAAACTCCAACAAACTATATACCATATGCCACTCTCTTTTTAAAACAATATCTTTAATGTCATCATATATACTATTTGGAATTTCATCTTTTGGTATATGATAAAATTTGGTATAAAAATCTACTTCAAATACACTATGCGAATTAGGATTTGTATTTACACAAACAGTTATTATTGTGTCATATAAAAAATTCCAAATTTCCGTGCGAAGTTCTGCATTCATACTTTCAAGTTGAATTTTATCATCAACTTTAACATATCCATTTCTTTGAGAAAATAATAAGTTTTTTTTCATAAATATTTTTTAAAATCCCATTATTTTAAGATGATGTTTTACTTTTTCTTTTAATTCTTCCTGTTCTTTTTCAAGTTCGCCGACAGTATTTTGGTATCTTAAAGCTAATTCTTTTACTCGTTGGGATAACTGTTGTATTAAATCTAACAATAATTGTTCCGTTCTTGTTTGCAATACATTAATCCATTTATCTTCTACTATCAATATTCTTGTTTCGTCTTGAGTTAATGTAGGATATTTTTTTAATACGGCAATATTTAATTCCGCCTGTGCCTGTTTTAAATCCTTATTATATTGAGATTGATTGTTACAAATAGTTATAAACCGTTCTAACAAAGCAATTTCCTTTTCAAGTCCTGTATCTTTCTTATTAAATTTTATAAATTTTTCCGCTATAGGTTTTGATATGGAAGTATCTTTACAAACATCTTCCGTAATTTCTTCCGTTGCACCAGTTTTTTTATTCTTTTTAGTATAAGTAATGGATAAATCATTTAATATTGATTCTTCATTACAATATTCCTCTTGAAATTCTTCTTTTTCAGTTTCGGTTTGAGCTATTTTTTCTTCAAGATTTTTTATTTTATCTACTAACGGTTTGAAAAATCTGTTTGCTACTAATTCCTGCGGTATAAGTTCACTATAAAGTTCGGTAATATCCTTTTTACCTTTTTTTATAGTTTTTTTAGATAGTTCGTTTGAATATCCTGTTTTGGAAATTATATACAAATCATCTTGCATTGTTTCTTTCCAGTATTCTAACAACACTTGATACACGGAATATTTATCTATCAATAAAGTATTTTTGTATTTCTTTAATATGTTATTTCCTAAATCATTTATAAATAGTTTCGGGTTTGTTCCTTTCGGTATAGATTTTAAATCCTTAATATTTTCTTTTTTCCATTCGGCAAATATTTTGTTGTATTGTTCTTTGAACTTTTCTATATCTTTACTGTTTTGTATTGTTTGTTTTATATCTTCTATCTGCGGAACTAATTTACTATAACTTTCATTTATTTTCTTAAACAGTTTCGTTTTTACTTCCGGGAATACTTGCCAATATTTATTTAATTCTTCAACATTAAAGTTCGGTATTCCACCTTGTAAATGTGCTTTTATATTGTATATCTTCTTTTTCTTGAGAATCTATATATCGTGGAATATTCAAGTTGCAATCGTTCTTTTCAATAATTTCTTCTATCGGAACAAACCTTGAATATTTATCTATTTCAAGTTGGTTGTTGAAAGTATCAACAATTTTTTTTATATCGCATTCTCTTAATCTGTTCTTATCGCCGTCTTTAGTAAAACCTTTACTTGCATCTATCATAAAAATACCTTTTCTTGTTTCTGCTTCAGATTTATCAAGCACTAATATACAAGCTGGTATTCCTGTTCCGTAAAATAAGTTTGACGGCAACGATATTATTCCTTTTATCCATCTTTTTTCTATAATATTTTTTCTTATAATAGCTTCTGCATTTCCTCTAAACAATACACCGTGCGGTAAAATTATTGCTCCGTGTCCTGTTTGTTTCATAGATTTTAACAAATGAAGTAAGTAAGCATAATCTCCATTTTTTGCTGGCGGAATACCTAAAGCAAATCTTTTAAATACATCTTTATCTGGAACAATGCCTTTGCTCCATTTTTTATCTGAAAATGGCGGATTAGCAACAACATAATCAAACTGTGTTAATTGAGTTCCGTTTTGTTCTTTATATTGTGGGTTTGCAATAGTATTGCCTTGTTTAATTTCTGCCGTTGCACAGTTATGAAGATACATATTCATTATAGCAAGACCAACTGTTGTATTATCGTATTCTTGACCGTAAATTGATATTTCATTACATTGAGCTTCAAAAGCAACTTTCAACAACAAAGAACCAGAACCACAAGTCGGGTCGTATAATGTTGTATCTGCACTTGTGATTTTGTCTGCACCTATAACTTTGGCTATAATTCTTGATACTTCTGCTGGAGTATAAAACTGACCTTTGTTTTTACCTGCCTCTATAGCAAACTTTGACATTAAATATTCGTAAGCATCACCGAGTAAATCATCTCCCTCTGCATTGTTCTTTGAAAAATCAAGTTCTTCTCTTTCAAAAATAGAAATTAAACCTGTTAATGTTTCTACCTGGTCTTTTCCCGTTCCGAGTTTTGATGTATCATTAAAATCTACATCGTCTATTATTCCTGTAAGATTACTGTTTGCTTGTGCTATTTTATTAATAATTACATTTATTTGTTCGCCGATATCTCTTTGACCTTTTAACTTTACCATATCGTCAAAACTTGCACCTTTAGGAACTACAACTAAAAAATTATCGTCAACTTTTGATTTGTCGGAAACATATTTCATAAACAAAAGAGTTAATACATAATCTTTATATTCTGTTGCATCCATTCCGCCTCTTAATTGGTCACAGGCTTCCCACAATGCACCATAAATTTCACTCTTTTTCTTTGCCATAAGAAATACTCCTATTTAATATGATTTTTTAATTTTACCAAATTATAGAACTGTTTTCTATTTGTTTTTTTATTTATTACAAATATGAATATTATAAAAAAATTTCAAACAAAATAGGTTGCCTAAAAAGCAACTTTTTATTCCGTTAAAGTTATATATGGATTATTATATTAAATGATTAGGACAACGGGTTGTCGCAAAAAAGGTTGTTTTATTAAAAGCAAAAAGTAATGAAATCTTGAGTTTTTACAAGTAGGAAGATTTTAAGGGAAAATCCGTCAAAAATAGCCGAGCCAAAAACAATTTTTTTTATCTTCATTAATATAAACGATATTCTATAAACTTTAATAAACTATTAACGACTAACAATGTATATATCCATAATAATGTATCTTAATAATCGATAAATAGTGAGTATAGAGTAATACTACTTTCATAAGTAATAGTTTAAAGTTCAAAACAAGTAGTTATATATAATTTTAGGTATATATTTTTAATATTATGTAATAAGAATTAAAGTTATAAGTAGTGTAGTTAATAGACATAAGACTATAAGCAATAAAGAAACAATGTAGGTATATAAACAATCCGCATTTTAGGAGGGAATCCGAAAAGTCCCGCAGAACAATTTATACCTATTGTCGTTGTTTACTTTTGAAGACTTCCAATATTTTAAATTATAACGAAGTATTTAACGAATGAAAAAATTTTAATTTTTTATTATTTAAGCTTTATCCCGGATTATAACGAACAAAAGAAAAACACATAGTTTGCAGGTGAATTGAAGAATTTTCAAGCTGAAGTGTACACAAGCGAAGCGGTACTCGAAGTTTGAAAATTCAAAAATGCAACCCAAAATATATGATTTTATTGTGATATTATTTGATTTATTGAATTAGAAGGGTCATCTACTGGACAAATACCCAAACCTATTCATTTATGAGGAAATTATGTCGAACTTTGTCGGGATTAATAACATTAAATTTAACAACAACAAAATCAAAATTTACTAATCTTGTGTCCTTTTTTCTAAATTCCCCTAAACTTTGTAAACATTTTTTAACATTTCTTTAATTAGTGGTAATTCTTCCCATCCTTTAGGGAAACCCATTCTTTCAAAAGAAACTAAACTGTTTGTTTTTGTTTGATACTCTTCTATCCTATTGCTAACTAAAGAAACCCATTTTGATTTTGGATATAAATTCTTTAGAAATAGTGCTATTGTATAAAAAACTGGGAAAAAATTTATATTGTTTTTATTTACCATTATATTGTTTTCGTTAACATTATGAAAATCAATATTATAAATGCTATTTGGATTGTTTTGATAAAAATTAATATTAGCTATTGTTATACTATTTTCATTATCCCATAATCTCGCATAATGTGCACATACATTTCTAATATAAGCTAAAGCATGTAGAGAATTTTCTAAAAAATCTTTATATAATTTTAATTTCTTTGCTATCTCCATTTTATCAGAAGGTAAAAGCATATTGTAAACCAATGATAATGTTCCAAATGTAATAAATTGAGATAAAATCCAATAAGGAGGATATTCGTTATTATATTTAAAATAAAAACTTTTAAGACAAGTTGTTTTTTTATTACGACTATTATTTATATATTCTTTGAATTTCTTTAAAATATCATCATGAGAAACAATTTTGTTTTTATTTTTATAAGGTATAATATTAGTACCATCCAAAAACCAATAAGGGTCTCCTGTTTTCTTACACATATATTCACATATTACAGAATTAATTGTTACTTCTATTTTTTCTAAAGCATCAAAGCATAATGACCTTAATTTACTATCAAACTTATAAATATCTACTATGTTCTCAAATGTTATTTTTATAGAGAATTTATTTTCAAATTCTTCTTTTTCTTGTGGAGAAGAATATACCATATCTCTATTAATATATTTATTTTGAAATTTAAACCAATAACCTGACAAGCGATAATAATTCACTTTTGACAAAATATCTTTTGCAAAATCTTCATTTCCTATTATCATTCCTCTATCTTTAAGTTGTTGTATTAATTCATCAAATGTTTTAGGAGGTTTGTTAAATGGTATTTTATTATTTTCTTTCATATTCATTACATTTACTCAAAAAATATGCCCTCCCCCTTACTGATTGGGGAGAGCTTGTTGGTATAAATATAATATATTTATACATTTTTGTCAATATTTTGTATTTTGCTGATAATATATAAATATATATATTTATATATTATCAGGTTTTTTATATAATATTCAAAAATAAAAAGTAATTATTATCATACAATGAAAGACATTTTTAAAGTAATAATCGAAGAAGGAAATATACATCCATTTTTTAATCAATTGCTTAGTAATGATTCTTTTTATTCTGCAAAACAAGTGATATTAGAAATATCAAAAGAATTTCAGGATATAGATGGCAATTTCATAAAAGAATTTCAATCCAAAAATGGTTTTGATGCTAGATTATGGGAATTATACCTTTATGCCTTTTTAAAAGAGCAAAATTTCATTATCGATAGACAACACCAACATTCTCCTGATTTTTTATTTGAAAAAGACTCAAAACATTTTGCACTAGAAGCTGTTACTATTAACAGAAAACATAATGATTACTTTTCTCCTAACACAATCTCCCCTAAAGAAATCATTAAATTAAACAAAAATGATATGCCTCTAAGATTTGCTAGTGCATTAACAAGTAAATTAAATAAAAAATATTGGAATTTACCTCATGTAAAAGGGAAACCTTTTATTTTAGCTGTTGCTGATTTTAGTGAAAATTTTTCTATGAGTTATTCAGCTAATGCACTTAGTGACTATCTTTATGGATATAGATACGATTACTCAATAGATACTATTGGAAATATTATTGTAGATAAAGAAACAATTGATTGCTATAGGAAGAAATCTGGTTCTGTTGTTTCTGCAAATTTTTTTGATATACCAGGAACAGAAAATATTAGTGCTATTATTTCTTCACCTATTGCTACATTATCAAAATTCAATAGAATAGGAATGCAACATGGATATTATAAAAATAATATAAAAATACTATGTACAATGTCTTGTTATAATAATACAAAAGTAGCAACCCCTATAATAAAACAATATTTTGTCGATACAACATCTACTGAAACTTGGTCTGATGGCATCACAATGTATTTAAATCCAAAAGCAAAATATAAAATACCTATAAAATTATTTAATGATGATGTATCATTTATAATAAGTGTTAATGGAGATATTAAATATAAAACGAAGAACGGACATCCTTTCAATGCTAATAATGTGATACTTAACATCAAGTAATACAGATAAATAAATTTATATTTTTTTTAATTTGTTTATCTTATATATAATACCCTACAATGTAATATATACTTTATCTATAAGCCTTATAAAGAGCAATACCAACAGGATGTTGCTTACATACTTTAACAATACCAAACTTACTTGTCTTTTTAATACTCTAATATATCAAATATTTTTCTTGTTTTAATAGATAATTTAAAATATAATATAGGGTAGTGAATGTTTTAATTTGGAGGTTTATTAGTAAAAAGGAAGCAGTAATTTAAAAACTTAATATTCTGTTTTTGGAATTTCTACGAAAGGTAGAAACAAACTTTTGCTTAGGCAAAAGTAGACAGAAGTCCGAAAACAGTCGTTTTTAGGAATATTTATTGAGCTTAATTACCTCAGTTTTTATTCCGAGTATTCAATTATTCTTATGGAATATTTGAATCACGGCTGTTTATTTTGGTTTGCTTCTGTCTACTGAAATAATTCAGCCGTTTTGTTTTGCCTACCAAAAATCTTTTCTTTAGATTTCTCCTTAAACAAAATATTTTCACAGGAGAAAAAATGACCCAAAATTTAAAAAAATGTAGAAATTGTGGAGCAATTCAAGAACATTCTTTGCAGCAAACTTGTCCAAAATGTGGAACGAAAAATGCTTTTACCGAAGAAAAAGTAAAAGTAAAAGAAAAAACTATAAAAAAATGCAAAAATTGTGGAACTATTCAAGAACATTCGTTACAGAGTATATGTCCAAAATGTGGAACGAAAAATGCTTTTAATATGAAAAATGAAGAAATAATATCTAATAAATTGGGTAAAGATTTTATTTGTCCAAAATGTTTATCTTTTTTTGGTAAAGAAAATGTTCCACAAAAAATGGTTAAGAAAAAAGATTTTACTGCAATTGCAATGATTTCTTTTGTTTTAAGTTTGATTGTAACTATATTTATTTGTAAGGAATATGTTGGTGCTGTAACATTTCTTCATGGACTTGATGGCTTAAACGGACAGATTATTGGAGTATTTTTTGAAGGCTTTTTAGTTTCTTTTATTGGAATATTTTTTATTGTTAATGCAATAATTCCTAAACCAATACAAAAATGCCCTGTTTGCGGAAGAAAAGGAGATTTTGTCTTAGCAGAATCTAAACTCGGTATGAAATATGTTAATAAAAAAATTATAAAAGAAACAGTAGAAACAAATAAAGATATAAATTCAAATAGTGAAAGACAAAACAATACAATAAACGATATTTTTAGTTCTTGGAATGAAGATAAAAAATAAGAGGGGGGTTAATAATGGATAAAATAGAAGAATTAAAATTTCTTGCAGAAAAAAATGATAATAATGCTCAATATGAATTGGCAAATATTTATTTTTACGGCAAGAACGGAGTTAAAGAAAACGAGAAAGAAGCTTTTTATTGGTTTAGACAAGCCGCTATAAAC
Organism: uncultured Elusimicrobia bacterium; assembly: GCA_947168325.1. Taxonomy (GTDB): domain Bacteria; phylum Elusimicrobiota; class Endomicrobiia; order Endomicrobiales; family Endomicrobiaceae; genus Ruminimicrobiellum. The sequence continues at coordinate 11,853 of CAMVLN010000009.1, forward strand.
GGACATAAAGAAGCTTTTGAATTTTTGGAAAACAAAGCAGTAAGCAATCCAGTTGTTCCAATAGCCGCAATGGAATTTATTTATTGTTTATTTATGTTATCCGATAAAGAAGAAAACAAAATCAAATTAGAAAAAATAGCAAATTCAGAAAGTTCAATAGCCATAATTGCAAAATTCTATATTGGTAAAATAGAATTTAACAAAGAAAATTACAAAAAAGCTTTTGGATATTTAAAAGAAGTTATAACAGGCGGTTTGAAAGAGGCATTAAAATTTGTAGAAGAACAAGCCGAAAAAAATAATGTTTGTTGCCAGGAATTTCTTGGAGAAATTTATCTTAACGGTTCGATAGAGCAAACTACACAAAAGGCTTTTTACTGGTATAGAAGAGCTGTTGAAAACGGAAGCGAGTTATCATTTGATATATTAAACAAATATTCAAACCGTAATGATTGTTATGCTCAGTATGAATTAGCAAATATTTATTATACGGGAACAAAATCAATACAACAAAATTATGAACAGGCAACTGAATTATATGTAAAATTTATACAAAGCAACAATGAAGATATTGAAGAAATAGTTAATGATGTTTTAACAGGTAGTAATACAAACACTTGCTTACAATTTGCTGTAGGACAATATTGTTTAATTAAAAATAAATTTAAAGATGGTTTTAATTTATTAATAAAATTAGCAAATCAAAATAATATTTTTTCAATAAATTTTCTTAATAAATTTTTAGAAAACGGAAATGCTGAAAAACAATATGTTGTAGCTTGTTTAATAGAAACAAATGATTTTGAAAAACAAGAAATATTAAAGCCTATAGATTTATACATTAAATCCGCAGAACAGGGTTATCCAAAATCAATAAAAAAAGTTTTTGATTATTACAAAGATAAAGAAGATGATTTATTAATAAATCTTTCTTTAAAAATATCCGACAAAGACGAAATAATTACTGATGACAATATACAATATTTAATAAATATATATTTAAAAGAACAAACAAAAATAGAAGACAAAGAAAAGATTGTTAAATGTTGTTCTTGCTTTGCAAGAAATGGAAGTAAAAAAGCAAAAAAATTTATAAAAGGATTAAATATAAAAGAGTTAACTGAAAATGAAAAAACAACAATAGGTAAAGAATATTATAAAACTGATGATTTAATTAAATATTTAACACTGAAAAGAAAAGTAATATTAACACTTTTTTCAATTTTATCAATTTGTATTATTCTTTTAGCAATAGGAATATATAGTTATATTCCGAAAGGAACTGATTACGAAAAAGCAGAAATATATTATGATCGAAAAAATTATGTAAAAGCCTTTAAGTTTTATACAAAAGCAGCAGAACAAGGCAATGTTGATGCTCAATATAAATTAGGTAAAATGTTTTGTTATGACCAAAGAAATATTTCTAAACTATATACTGGGTATGGCGGTTCTAGTGCTGCTTACTATTGGTGTTCTGAATCTGCATATAAATGGCTAAAAAAAGCAGCAGAACAAGGTAATGCTAATGCTCAATATGAATTTGGTAGATTGTTGTATTGTTGGGACGGAAAGCTATATAATCCTTCTGGTGAAATACATACCAAAAGGTTAGCTTATAGATGGCTTGAACTTGCAGCAGAACAAGGCAATACTGAAGCTAAAAATTTTATTCTAAAAAATTTTTAAAAGATTATATAGGTAAGTTTATAAATATATTCAACTAAAAATATCAAATAAATTAGAAATAGGAGATGATATTGATGAAAAAATGTCCAAAGTGTGGAGTTGAAGTTTCTGAAACAATGTCTATTTGTCATAAATGTTTTAACTATATTAGCAATGAAGAAAAACACGAAAATGTTGAAAACAAAAACAATGATATTTTAAACGATAATAATATTTTAAAAGAAGAAGATAATGAAAAAATTTATGATGTATCTTATGAAAATTATTTTACAAAGTATTTAACAGATATTATTGTTAAACATTACTGTGATTTTAAAGGGAGAGAAGGGAAAAAAGTATTTTGGCTATTTACATTAAATTGCTTTATTATAAGTTTTATACTGAATTTAATATTGGGCTTTATATCTGGAACTTTATCTATAATAGTTTATTTAGCATTATTATTACCATCATTGGGGCTTTTTGTTAGAAGATTACACGATGCAAATTTTAGTGGTTGGTGGGCTTTAACACTATTAATCCCTATTCCTTTTTTAGGAATAATAGCTTTGATAATTGTGGGATGTTTACCAGGAACAAAAGGAGAAAACAAATACGGGACTGCAAATAGTTAAAATAACGATAAAAACAGATATTTTTTAACTTTATAATTAAAAGTTATGTTGGGATATTTTAAACCTTTTAAGAAAGAATTAAGCGAAGTTCTTTTAAAACAATATAACACATTATATTGTTCCGTATGCAAATGTATTTATAAAAGGTATGGAACTATAGCGACTTCCTGTAACAGTTATGATTTGGTTTTTATTGTATTATGCTTATACAATTTGAATGATATTGTTATAGTGAAAGAAGACAAAGAAAGATGCCCAGTAAATTTTTTAAAAAAAATAAATGTTTGTAATATAAAAAATGCTGATAATATAGCTGATTTTTCTATATTTATATTTTATTTGTTATATAAAGATAAAATTGTTGATAATGAGAAAAGTTTTAAAACAAGTTTAATAAATTTTTTATTTAAAAAAAGTTTTAAAATATTGGAAAACACAAAGTTATTTAAACAATATTGTAATAAAGTAGACGATATTTTTAAGCAAGAAAAACAGGCAACGACAATAGAAGAAAAAATAAAAATATTTTCGAATTTGATTTTTGAAATATCACAAAAAATTTTTAAAGAACAAGATAATAGTTTAAATTTTTCTTTTTACTACAACATGATTAGCATAATGTATTACCTTGATTTCCTACAAGATTATAAAACTGATATTAAAAATAAAAAAGAAAATCCTTTAAAAGAATTTGCCGAACAGGGAATAGATATTTTTAAGTTTACTCAATATAAAATAACAGAAAATATAAAAAATATAAAAAAACAATTCAGTAATGAAAATGAAATTTTAACAAATATACTTGATATATCAATAGTAAAGAAATTGTTTGTTTTACAAGGAGTGGTTAAATGAAAGACTATTACAAAATTTTAAATGTTTCAAAAAATGCCTCACAGGAAGAAATAAAGACAAGTTATAGAAAATTAGCAAAGAAATATCATCCAGATTTGTATATAAATAATCCGTTAGCAGATTTAGCAGCTGAAAAATTAAAAGAAATAAATGAAGCTTATGATGTGTTAGGTGACTCACAAAAAAGAGATAGTTACGATAGAGGATATACAGGAAATTCGGACAATTATCAAAGTGGCAGGAATTATTCAAACACTTATGAAAATCCAGAGCAATCATTTTTTGCAAATTTTGCTAACGAATGTGAAGAACTACTTGAAATGGAAAGTTGGTATGAATTACATAGAAAATGTAATGAAGCAAAATTAAAATATCCAAACAGTGAACTTCCTTATTTCTTTGAAATGCAAGCTTTTTTTAAAGAAGGAAATTATGATTATGCAATAGAATCTGCAAGAGAATCAATGATAAGAAGCGAAAAACATTATAAGGTTTTATCTTTTATAAGCAGTTGTTATATAGAAAAGAGACAATATGATGAAGCTTTAGCTTATTCGTTAGAAGCAAACCAAATGTGTAATGGTATGGATACTGATGTTTTGGCAAGAATAGCATTGATTTATGATTTAAAAGGAGATTCTTTAAATTTTAATAGCTATATGAACAAATTAAAAAGAGTTGCTCCTAACCACGAATTTATTCAAGCAAGGCAACAAGTATACAAAGTTGGTAATGAGTATGTAAATAAAAACGATGCACACATTGCAGGAGGATGTTTGATTTGTAGTATATTGGAATGTCTTTTAGGTGGCGGTTGCTAAAATAAAATGGATTTAGATTTATTATTTAATAATTATGGTTATTTAATAATTTTTATAGGAACATTAATAGACCATTCTGGAATACCGTTGTTTATTGTTTTTGCTGGAGTTTTACAATCAAGAAGTAATGATTTTTTAATACAAGCATATTTAGCCTGTTTATTATCTTTAGAATTATCAGACATTATTTCTTTATACATAGGAAAATACTTTAGACAGAAAGACAAATATTCATTAAATAACAGAGATTATTACAAAAAATATTATTCTTCAAGTTTTACAAAAATTGTTTCTAAAATATTAAATGTAGGAGCAGAATTTTATAATAAATCAAAGGGAATTATTTATATATTTAATAAATGGTTTCCTACGGTAGGTAAATATTTTCCTATATTTATAGGATATAAAGAGAATTTTTTATTTAAACAATTTTTAATTTTAATCATCGGTAACATTATATACATTACATTTTTTTATTGTATTGGTTATGTATTCGGATTATCGATAAAAGAATATTCAATTTTATTTGCTGTCACATCAGCTATTATATTTTTGATAATTTATTTTTTATCAATAAAGATATTAAATAAATTAAAAAAATAGGAGATGATATTTATGAAAAAATGTCCGAAATGTGGAGCAGAAACATCAAGTACTTCGCAAATATGTCAAAAATGTTTCAGCTATATAGGAAATAGCGAAAACTATTATACTTATAGAAATATAGATACAGATATAGAAATAAAAGTAAAAGAGATTATTGTTGAACAATTATATTTAGTAGATCTAGCGGAAGTTGTTCCGAGTGCATCTTTTATAGATGATTTAGGTGCGGATTCTTTGGATTTAGTTGAATTAAAAATGGCATTTGAAGAAAAATTCGGTATTGAAATTTCTGATGAAGATGCAGAACAAATTCATTATGTTGGTCAAGCAATTGAATATATATCAATGAGAACAAAATCTACTAATAAAAATTATGATTATGTAAACGAAGAAAATCAAGAGCAAGAAGAATATAGTTATGAAGGGTTTAAAAAGAGAATTGAAAATTTAAAAAAGAGAGTTGAAGGTTTAAAAAAAATAGTTGAAGATTTAAAAAAAGGATCAAAAACTTTTGAAGAGGTGAATAATCTGCTAACGGAAGAATATGATTCTAAAAAAAGATGCAAACAATGTGGAGCTATTCAAGAACATCCATTACAACAAATATGTACCAAATGTGGAACAAAAAATGCTTTTTAAAAATAATTACATTATAACTTTATATATAAAGGATAGTGAACAATGGTAAAAAAATATGGATTTTCTTTTTCTTGGAAAAGATTATTAGGAATAAGTGGATTAAAAAATAAAGTATCAAGAAAAACAGGTATTCCATTAACCAAAAATGGATTTGAAAGAAAAATCGGCAGAATAATTATAAATATGCTCTTCAATAAAAAATAGTTTATATAACCAATAAAAAAGAATATAAGTATATAAACAATCCGCATTTTCGGAGGGAATCCGAAAAGTCCCGTAGAAAATGCCCTATGGGTTAGAGATGTAAGTTAATAAACAAACCGTAAGTATCTGGTAACAGAACATAAGCAAAATTGATATTGAAAAAAATAAAAGACGATAGCTCAATGAACATCAGGACAACCCTGAGCAGAGAGCTACCATCCGATAATATTGTAGCCGAATATATTGAAACTGTCAATAAAAATTCTACTATAGATATATATAACAACAGAATGTAAGTTTATAAGTCGTTAATAAAGATACTGACCTTAAGCAAGATAAATAGAATATAACTATATAGAAACACACACTTTCGGAGGAACTTCAGGGATTCCGTAGAAAGTGACTGATGGGTAAATAAACTTAAGTATATCTACTAACTTTAATCTTTAGTGTATGTATTTAAGTTTAGTGTAGTAAGAATATAAGCATATAGAACAAATGAAACAAAAATAAAAGAGAATGTAACCTATTATCGATGTGGAATAGGTTACAGGAATGTAAGGAACAAAAGGGAATTGAGCATATTAACGAAGCCCTATTGGTACCATTTATAGTGCTATATTATTTCATTATGGCATAAAAAAAACACTCTGTTTAATTAACAGAATGTACTTTAAGTTTACATATTTACTTTGTTTTGATTGAGTTAGATTAATCCATTGTCTTTGAATGAATAATAGTCGTTATCTGCTATTATAATATGGTCTAACAAATAACCTTCTATAGTCTTTAATGCTTTATGTATTGCCTCTGTTGCAAGTATATCGTTGTGACTTGGCTTTAAACTTCCGCCTGGATGATTATGTGCTAATATTACAGAAACAGCATAATATTGAAGACATAATCTTGCTACTTTTCTTGGATATACAGCACTACGATGTTCTATTCCTTCGTCTAACTCTACAACTTTAATAAGCTGATTACTTGAATTTAACAATAGAACATACATCTTTTCTACTTTCAAACCGTTCATTTCTGCCTTGAGATAATCTACTACTGCCTGCGGACAATTTACATTTTCGGATTCTTTAATTTTCAAGTGATTGTAAATAGCTGTAAACTCTTTAACAAAGTTAATTAAAGATACTTCCTTATCCGAAATAATCGGATATAAATCGTCTTTCGGTGCATCAACTACTTGTTTTAAGCTACCGAACTTATTCAATAAAAGTTCGGCAATTACTGACTTTCCTTTTGTCTTTGTGAAGTTTAACAATTTAGTTAATACTTCCTTTTCGTTAATTTCTTTTACTTCCATTTTTGTTCTCCTTTTACTTAGATTTTTACTGCAAAAAAAACTACTAAAATCCTCCTTTCTTTGTTATTTTTTGTATTTGATTTTCTTGTATATATGGTTGTTTTTAAATTCGTGTGAGTATTCTATATATAGGAAGCTATACTTGTATGTTTTTGATAAATGTATTGATTTTGCAATGTGTTTTAATGATTTAATTTTTTGTTTTTCTTTGAGGTAAGTATCCTATATATAGGAAGCTATCATTGATTTTATGTTGTGTATGGGGGGTGGGCTAAAATCTTTTACTTTAATTGGATATGCACTAATACCCCATATAGGTATTAGGTGTATATTTCTTGAAAAATTTTCAAGCTATAATGTAAAATATGTTTATGGAAATTAAATTAACTACTGAAAATAATGTTGAAATCACACTTCCAAAGGAATATGTTGAATTAGTAAAACAAGGTCTTTATATTGAAATCTCTAAAAAGAAACATAAAGATACCTACACTTATTTTTCAACAAGCACAATATGTTCTCTGTTATTCTTATCAAAAGAAATCTCTTCATATCAACTAAAAAATTTAATATCTAAAGATTCTTTCACTGATTTTTTTTATGATTTAGTCTATACGGATTTAAAAGCTGTTTTCTGGTTAGATATTGGCGGAAAGAAAGAAAACCTTTATAAATACTACGATAAGTTCCTAAAATATAAAGAACAAGTAGACGGCGAAATACTTGATGTAGAACGGACAATGCCTTTAGATGTTATGCAACTTTTTTACGACCATATCAAAGATTGTGATGTAGGTTTATATTCAACCGTAGAGAGTCTATCTCAATTCGAAATATATAAAAATTACAAACAGATATCTCAAGGACAAAGAAGTGAAGATGATTCTGATATTCTCGGTTCTAATGGATTTATTAGTTATATGCATAAATTTGTTGGCAATCAAATTGCGGATGATATTTTAAAAGAATACATTGATGAATTTGAACATTGTAAGTTAAATAAAGATAAGTCTAAAATAATAGAAGAAAACTATGGAGAAGATACAGAAGGTTTTGTTAAAAGCGGAGCAATACTAAAAAAACAACAAATAACAAACTACTATAATTATAAGAAATTAATTGCTATGGTTGGCAATATTTTTGGAAGTGATTACGAAGACAGTGGAAATATTTTAAGTGTAAATAATGGTATATTGCTAAATAATCAAAATCTTTCAAAAGGTGATATAGAAAAAATAAGACTTTATGAATTGTTATTAATTCTTGAAGATAGAAATGATATAAAAATCAATAGAATAACTTGTAAGAACTGTGAGTTTTCAATAAACATAGAATTCTTGAAAAATCCAAAAGATATAAGTAGTGACTCCGCAAATTGGATTATTTATGGAGATTTGAGAGTAAATAAAGATTTAGGACTTGGACAATACAAAAACAAACCTATTAAAAAATTTAGTAAAAATTCAAATAAATTTAAAGTTTTATGTTATTTAATAGAACATCCAGATATTGTAGTTGATATT
>CAMVLN010000010.1 GCA_947168325.1 uncultured Elusimicrobia bacterium
TTAAAAGCATCTTCAATTGTATTTTCCATTTTTTTATTATCGCTCATTATCATAATACCGGTTTGTGCCATTTGCCCATTAATAAATTTTAAATTTCCACCTATCTGAATACCTTTGTGTAGTTCATAACCATATCCTATTGCAATTTCGGTAAAAGCACCTGCATCTACAAGAATCTGTGTTTTATTATCTTTATAACTTCCACCTGATGTGGCATTATTTAATATTGTTGTAGCATTTGGAAGCTCGTTTGCAATTGTATCTGCCATTGCAGTTATCTGTTTGCTGTTAGAACCCATATCTACTGCCATATTAACAAGTGCATTTGCAAGTTGATTGGATGTATAAGTTTGTCCAAAAAGGGCATTCAAAGAATCCGTTAAATTATACCTATCTAAAATATTCTTTATTGTTGTTGCAGCTTCTTGATTTTCTGTTGATACAGTTGCTGTATTTGCACTCAATTGTATACCTGTCCCACTTTGCCCTAAATTGATATTTTGTGTATCTACTATAGGTGTTATTCCTGCCAAAACATAAGAACGAACTGATATTACAAATTTTTTAATTTTTGTAGCAAACCCAGTATTTGCAGCAACTATAACACCACTATTATTTAAATTTAAATCTTTAAGTGCAGATAAAGTTTCAACTACTGATTTCATTTCATCTGCGGTTGCTTTACTGTTATTATTAATAACATTTTCAACTGCTTTATATTTATCTGTTAAATCTCTTATTTTATTTACTGCGGTAAGAAGTTTTTCTGTTGCTTCCAATTCCATATTTACATTTAACATAACATCACTCTTATGCATTTTTGTTTTTTTTGCCAAAAGAGCAGGATTATAATATTGCTGCGATGACCCAGTAGCTGCTGCAACACCAACACCACCCATCGCCATAGCTCTTGCACCTACTGCCTGCCATTTTTCTGCATAAGATGTTTGTGAAACAAATAAAAATAATGCCAATGTACAAAAAATTATTTTTTTCATTTTTTAACTCTTTTTTTAAAGTATATTAAATACAAATTTTTCTTTAATATTTTTTTGATAATTTAATTTTTATAAATAAACTGAAAATTTCTTATTTATTAAAAACCATCTAAACCACCTTTAGTTCACAATTAGTTTAATTCTATAAAAATAAAAAAATTTGATAAATATTTGCAAAATAAAAATATAAACAACAAACAAATACTACTACTATCTTTAATAAGATTTTCTAAATCAAAAATTTACAAATTTATTTTAGCATATAACACAAATAGATATATACTAACATCTTATTACAAAATTAATCATTTAAACCGTTATCTATCCACACAGCATTTGCTTTTCTTTCATCTATTAATGTTAACGAAATACCGGTTGCCCCACCACTACCACTGGTTGTAGCTGTAAACTTATCACCACCAATATCAACTTTAAACCCTGTAAAATATTTATTAGCTCTTGCATCAATGTCTAACTGTTCATCAAAATTTGTATTTATAATTTTTTTATAACTATAAAACTCTGAAAAATAAACCTTTTGAGAAGATTGAATCATCTTCAACAAAGCCTTTCCTTCTGTTGCCATTGATTTTCTAGTGTACCCTCTATAAATAGGAACTGCCACTACCGACAAAACACCAACGATAACAATAACGATAACTAGTTCAATAAGTGTAAAACCTTTTATTTTTTTATTATTTAACATATTTTTCTCCCTAGCATTTAATTTTAACATCAAAATATACTGTGTTTTACATTAAACATTTAAATTTATACTAATATTATTTATCAACAAATCTTAACTTTATAACTTTATAAAGATATTTAAATAAAGTTGTTGGCTTTAGTTTAGATTTACCTGAAGCTCTCTCTAGAAAATCTATAGGATACTCTTTTATGTTTGCTTTTTGTTTATTTGTATAATAAAGCATTTCTGTAACTATAAAAGGGTCTTGGGCTTTTAATTTATCAATAAATTTTTCAACTACTTCTTTTTTAAACATTCTATATCCTGAAGTTGGATCTGCAATTTTTGCACCAACCATAAATTTTAAATATCTTCTTGCAAAACCACTAACTGCTTGCCTCAATAATCCTCTTTGTGTATCCGTGCCACCTTCTACAAATCTTGAACCTACAACAACATCACAAGTATTTATTGCTTCTCTAAAATATTTTATATATTTAGGGTTATGTGAACCATCACCATCTAGCTCTACAATATAGTTAGCTCCATGTTTAATGCCCCATTTAAAAGCATCTATTCCAGCATACCCTCTGCCTTTTTTTTCTTTTCTTAAAAGAAGATGAATTTTAGGATTTTCTTTTGCTAACTCTTCTACAATTTTATATGTTCCATCAGGTGAAACATCGTCTGCAATTAAAACTTCTATATCTTTTAGTCCACAATTTAATATGTCATTAATAACTGTTTTAATATTTGTAGCTTCATTATATGTACATACAACTGCTAATGTATCCATTTTATCCCCTAGTAAATATATGTTTGTATTGCATCTAATACATTTTCAACAGAAATTTTGTCCATACATTTAACTTTTTTATTACAATCTACTTTATAGCAACAATTACAATTTAAATATACAATTTTTGTTCCTCTGTTATACATTTCTATTTCGTTAAACGATGTAGGACCAAAAATAGCAACCACTTTCTTGTTAAGTCCTAATGCCACATGCATTGCCATTGTATCCCCACAAACAACTAAATCACACAAATTTACCATAGCAAAAAATTCTTTAACAGAATTATTTGTGCCTGTAGAATAAACGGACTTTATTTTTTGTTTAAGTATTAAATTTATTTCTTCTTCGTCATCTTTTCCACCCAACAAAAATATATTATATCCTTTAGCTGACAAAATTTTTATAAGTTTTATATATTTTTCTATTCTCCACTTTTTCATAACCCATCTTTTGCCTGCACCGGGATTTATTCCAATAATTTTTGAGTTATTTAATTTTAGTGAAGATATAAATGTTTTTGCTTTTATACTTGCTTGTTTTGGTATTTGAACTTGTATTTCATAATCGTTTCTTGTTAATTCTACAATTTTTGCAATCCAATATTGATAGGTTTGCTTATTTTCTTTTTTCAAACTGTCGTAAGCACTTGTAAGCAACCATTTTTGTGCAAAAGAATTTGAACCAACTATTTTTCTTGAATTATTAAGATAATATCCAACTTTTTTGTTTGCAAAAACTAACTTTGCAAAAGATAAACTCTCAAAAGATAAATCTAAATTTATAACTATATCGTATTTATGAGTTATTAAAAATTTGTAAACTTCGTTATCATTTGCAATAACATTATCTATATATTTATTACCTACCAGAACATCCATATTTTTCTTTTCTACTAACCAATCTATTGTAGAATTTTTATATTTTTCTTTTAACCCTTCCAATATAAATGTTGTTCTTAAAACATCACCCATTGCTCCTAACTTAATAATTAAAATTCTTATCTGTTTAGATTTTTTGTTAATAGAAATATACTTTTTACAATCACTACAAACAGCCCCTTTTTCCTTTTGATATATACAAGGTCTGTCTAAAGGAAAATTTATGCAATCTGAATATAAACTATAATTTGTTTTTTTCATAGATAATGATTTTACAAAATTTATGCAATAAACAAAATATTTTATATATATTTTGACATAATAAATATAAAAATGATATTTTCTAATAAAAAAACAAAGTAAATAATAAAACAATAACTATATTTTGTCGGAGAAAAAATGAAAAATATTACAGTAATAAAGTTTGGCGGAAGTTTAACAAAGAATAAAGAAGCACAAAAAAAATTTATACAAGAATTAGCACAAATATCACAAAAACAAAAAATTGTTCTTGTTCATGGTGGTGGACCTGAAATAAATAAATTTTTAAATAGATTAAATATAGAATCAAAGTTTGTTAATGGTTTAAGATATACAGATGAACAAACTTTAGAAGTTGTGGAAATGGTTTTAAGTGGTAAAGTAAACAAAATGCTTACAGCAGAACTAATTGCTTGTGGAATAAAAGCTGTAGGTATTTCTGCAAAGGATGGTTCTATAGCAGTTTGTGATGTAAAAAAAGAGTTAGGTTTTGTTGGCGAACCTACAAAAATAAATATAAGTTTGATAGAAAATTTAATTAATGGCGGTTTTTTCCCTGTCATATCTTCCGTTGGTATAGATAAAACAGCTCATGCACTAAATATTAATGCTGATACTCTTGCAACAAACATTGCAATAGAATTTAAAGCAGATAAACTTATTTTTTTAACCGATGTTGCAGGTGTTTTAGATAAAAACAAAAATACAATTAAAGAAATAAAAATAACTGAAGTTGATGACCTTATAAAATCAGAAATTATCACAGGTGGAATGATACCTAAAATAAATAGCTGTAAGCAAGCAGTTTTAAAAGGAGTAAAAGAAGTTTATATCATTGATGGTGTTAGCGGAATTAAGCAATTTAATGGCACAGTTATAAAAAAACAATAAAAATGATATAATTTTGAAGTTATTAAATAAAGTAAAGAAAAAAAGAATTTAAATAAAAAATGATAGATTTACATACACATACATTATTTTCAGATGGTGTTTTGTTGCCTAGCGAACTTGTATATAGGGCAAAATTTAATGGGTATAAAGCAATAGCTCTTACAGACCATGTTGACTATTCTACTTACGACTATGTTATACCAAGAATAATAGAAGTATCAAAAATATTGCAAGATAATTATGAAATTAATGTCTTTGCAGGGGTAGAAATAACTTATGTTCCACCTAAACTTATAAAAGATATGGTTGGAAAGTGTAAAAATTTAGGAGCAAAGATTATTATTGTTCACGGGGAAACTGTTGCAGAAACTGTTCCACCTCAAACAAATCATTATGCTATTCAAGCCGGTATTGATATTTTAGCTCATCCTGGACATATAACAAAAGAAGATGTTTTGCTTGCAAAAGAAAATAATGTTTGTTTAGAAATTACTACAAGGGCAGGTCATAATGCTACAAATAAAGAAGTTGCTATGTGTGCTTTAGAATGTGGTGCTAAACTTGTTTTAAATACCGATTCACATGAACCACAAAATTTGCTAGATAAAATAAAAATAGAAAATACTCTTAAACAATCAGGATTAAATTTAGATTATTTCAATATTATGCAACAAAATTCTTATACTATTGTTGCTTCAAAAAAGTAGAGGAATAAAATGAATAAAAAATCAAAAAGCATTAAATTAATTAATTGGATAAAAGAAAATAGAAAATCTTTTTTTTCAGTACTAGTAACAGTTTTAGTGATAGTAGCCTTAGTAATTTTTGTTTATGCTAGAATTCAGGTAATAAATTCTGCAGCTAGTGATAAATTAGATATGGCTACAAAAATTATATCACAAGGAGATATGAAAAAAGGTTTAGAAGCTATAGATGATGTAATTAATACTTATAAAAATTCTCCATCAGCATATAGAGCAATGATAATGAAAGCAAGTTATTTTATAAATGAAAAAAGATATGAAGAAGCAGAACAAATTTTAAAATTTTATATTGCAAATGCAAAACCTAAAATAGTAAGACCTCTGGGGTATCCTTTGCTTGTTACTGTTTATGACGACAGCAACAATATAGAACAAGCAATTTCAACTTCACAAGAATTTTTGGCAAAATATAGCGATAGTTATTTAGCTCCTTATGTAATGGAAAATATGGCAAGATTATATGAATTGTCTAGTAAACAAGAAGAAGCAAACAAAGTTTATAAAGATATTGTTGATAAATTTCCCCAAACTGTATATGCAAACAGAGCAAGCAAAAAATTGAAATGACCGATAGGGGTTTTTAATGAAGAAAGTTTATTTAGCTTTTTTATGGCATCAGCATCAACCGATGTATAAAAATCCATTAGATAATGTTTATGAATTGCCATGGGTAAGGCTCCATGCAACTAAAGACTATTATGATATGGTTGCAATTTTAGATAATTATCCGAAAGTAAAATTAAATATAAACCTTGTTCCTTCATTGTTAGTGCAGTTGGACGAATATTCTAAAGGTATAGCAAAAGATAAATTTTTAGATTTAACTTTAAAGCCAGCAACTGATTTATCAGAAAGTGATAAAATTTCTATCTTAAAGAATTTCTTTATGGCAAATTGGGAAACGATGATATATCCTTATAACAGATATACCCAACTACTAGAAAAAAGAGGCAAGCAAGCAAGTGAAACAGATATTAGAGGAATATTAAATTACTTTAAAATTGAAGATTTTAGAGATTTGCAGGTATGGTTTAATTTGTGTTGGTTTGACCCTTATTGGAGAAACCATGACGAATTTATAAATTCTCTTTATATTAAGGGTAGAGATTTTACAGAAGAAGAAAAACAAAAACTTATAGATAAACAGTTATCAATTTGTGGAATGATTGTAGCAAAACATAAAGAAGCACAAGATAGAGGACAAATAGAAGTTTCTATAACACCTTTTTATCATCCTATAATGCCGTTGTTATGTGATACTAACAATGCTTTAGAAGCAACACCAAATATAGTTCTACCTCAAAAAAGATTTTCTCATAAAGAAGATGCCTTATGGCATGTTCAAGCTGCTATAAATTATTATGAAAAACTGTTTGGAAAAAAACCAACAGGAATGTGGCCATCAGAGGGTTCTGTATGTGATGAAGTTGTAAAAATTGTTTCAGATAATGGAATAAAATGGATAGCAACTGATGAGGCAATATTAAATGGTAGTTATAAAAAAGCTTGTGAAAACAGAAAATGTTTGTTTAGGCCATATAATGTTAATGTGGAAGGTAAACAAGTAAATATGATTTTTAGAGATCATGGTCTATCTGATGCAATAGGTTTTGTTTATTCAAAATGGAATGCAGATGATGCAGTTAGAAACTTTATAACAAATGTAAAAAATATAGGAAATTTTGCAAAAGACGAATATGAAACACCTTTAGTTTCTGTAATTTTAGATGGAGAAAATTGTTGGGAATATTATAAAAATGATGGGTGGGACTTTTTATCTAAATTATATGAAACATTAAATAACGATGAGGAAATAGAAACTGTTACTTTAACAGATTATTTAAATAAGTTTCCCCCTAAAGATACCTTAACACATATAATGGCAGGTTCTTGGATCAATGGAAATTTTGGTATATGGATAGGGCACAATGAAGATAACACTTCATGGACTTATGTAGGACAAACAAGAGATTTTATAGTTGATTATACGAAACAACATCCTGAATTTATTGGCAGTGATTTAGAAAAAAAAGTTTGGCAAATTTTGTATGCAGCACAAGGCTCTGATTGGAATTGGTGGTATGGAGACGACCATTCTTCAGAAAATGATATTATGTTTGATTTCCTTTTTAGAAGGCATTTAATAGCAATATATGCACTGTTAGAACAGCCAGTTCCAGATTATTTGTATACAGCAATAAAAGGGCAACAAAAAAAAGTTAGTGTAGAAAAAGCTAATTTTACAAAACCAACAGCATTAATTTCACCAATTATAGATGGTGAAATTTCAAATTCTTCTGAATGGGAAAAATCTGGTTGTTATATTACAGGTCATAGTGGTGGTTCTATGCATCAGGTATCTAGCACTATAAAATCTTTTAACTATGGTTTTGATTTAAATAATATATATTTAGCATTAAATTTAAATATTGAAAAAAATTCTAATGAGCTAGAAAAATTTAATTTTAATATTAATTTTGTTAGCCCTATTAAATGTAGTGTTTGTGCTAAATTTGATATTTTATGCAATGTAAGAGAGTTTTTTGTTTATTATAATGATACAAATGAAAAAAATTCGTTATCTTTAGAAAATATAAAAATGAAATCTATAATAGAGTTAAAAATTCCTATTAATATTTTAAAACTACCTGAAAACTATGAAAATATAGAATTTACAGTTAGTGCCAATAGAGATAATATGGAAGTAGAAAAATGGCCTTATAATTCTGTAGCTGTTATACAAAACCCTACAAAAAAATCTTAATATACTTTAATTGTAAACTATATAAACAAACAATTTTATAAGCTATACATTGTTTAATAAACAAGAAAAATGTAAGTTGTTATTAAAATTGTAATATAGGTGATAAAAAATGCCGATTTTAGACTGGATGAACAAAAAACAAGCATTAACAACAGCAGATAAAACTCCTTATAAAGTTCTTGTAGAAAATAAAGATTTGTCTTACGGGGACCAATCTTTAGGGAATATGATAATAAAAGGAGATAATTTAGAAGCATTAAAAGCATTATTGCCTTATTATAAAGGTCAAGTAAAATGTATTTATATAGACCCGCCTTATAATACAGGAAATGCTTTTGAACATTATGATGATAACTTAGAACATTCAATTTGGCTTAGTTTGATGTATCCTAGGTTGGAATTATTAAGAGAATTACTTAGTGAAGAAGGATGTATCTTTGTCCAAATTGACGATAATGAACAAGCATATTTAAAAGTTATAATGGATGAAATTTTTGGAAGAAACAATTTTATTTGTAATTTTATTTGGCAAAAGAAAACAGGAGCTTCGGATGCAAATAATATAGCAGTTATAACAGAATACATATTATGTTATGCTAAAAAAATAAAAGCACATTTAATTGATTTTAATAGAGAATCGTTTGATTATAAAAGATATAGGTTATCTGATAAATTTGAATCAGAGAGAGGGAAATATTATATAGATAATTTAGATAGAGGAGGATTACAATACAGCGATTCTTTAAACTATGGTATAGAATGTCCTGATGGAACTATTACTTTTCCTAATGGAAGAAAAAACAAAATAAATGATGGTTGGATATGGAAATGGAGTAAAAAGAAAGTAGATTGGGCGATAGAAAATGATTTTTTAGAGTTTAGAAAATCAAAAACAAAAGAATCTGGTTGGTCTGTATGTTATAAGAATTATTTGTTTGTTGATAACGAAAACAAACCAATAGAAAGGTCTGCACCATATAAAAATTTAATTTTAGATGTGTTAAATAATGATGCTAATAAAGAAACTAAATATTTATTTGGTAAAAATAAATTTAATTATCCAAAACCAGAACTTCTTATTTCACATTTTATTTCTATTTCTTCTAAAAAAAACGATTTAATATTAGATTCTTTTTTAGGTAGTGGAACAACCTGTGCTGTTGCTCAAAAAATGAATAGAAGATATATCGGTATAGAAAGGGGCGAACATGCTATTACTCATTGTGTTCCAAGATTAAAAAAAGTAATAGATGGAACAGACGAAAGTGGAATATCTAAAAATGTAAATTGGAAAGGTGGTGGTGGATACACTTTTTACGATTTAGGTAATTCTATTTTTGATACAAAAGGAAATATTAACACTAATATTAAATTTAAAGATTTAGCTTTTCATGTATGGTTTAGTGAAACAAAAACACCACTTAAAAATTATAAACATTCTCCGTTAATAGGAATATTTAAAGATACAGCTTATTATTTGTTATATAACGGTATTTTAGGAGATAAAAGTATTAGCGGTGGTAATGTATTAACAAGTAAATTGTTAGCAAAATTACAAAAATATAATGGTAAAAAAATCATTTATGGTGAAGTTTGTAGATTGAGTGCAGAAAAATTATTAAAGGAAAACATAATTTTTAAACAAACTCCTTATGATATAAAAGCAAGATAATTAAAAGGATATAAAATGTTTCAATTAAAAAGTTATCAAAATAAAACCTTATCAGCTTTAGAAGTATATCTTAAACAAGCAAGAATCGTTGGAGCAAAAGAAGCATATTTTACCGTAAAAGGTAACAATAATATACCTTATCATGTTATTGATGATTTAGAAGATACTCCTTATGTTTGTTTAAGACTGCATACAGGTGGAGGGAAAACTTTTCTTTCTGCATACAGTATAAAAATAATTGCTCAAACATTTATAGAAAAAGATTTTCCTATGGTAATATGGTTTACACCTACTACCACGATAAAAGAACAAACTTTAAAAACATTAAAAAACCCTAAACATCCAAACAGGGAAATATTAGATTTAGCTTTCAATGGTAATGTTGCTATTTTTGATATAGATGATTTTGCAAATATAAGACCGCATGATATAAAGAATAAAACTTGTATCTTTGTTTCTACAATACAATCTTTTAATGTAAGAAACACTGAAAAAAGAAACATATATGCACATAATGAAAATTTAGAACCGCATTTTGTAAATATTCCACAACCTTTTATACCAAACTTAGAAAAGATTGAAGCAGGACAAGAAAACGAAGGGAAAGTAAAAAATTCTTTTGCTAATTTGTTAAACATAAATAACCCTATAGTTATTGTTGATGAAGCCCATAAAGCAGTAACAGAACTTAACAGAAAAATAATGAGAAGAATAAATCCCTCTTGTATTTTGGAATTTACAGCAACACCTAACGAAAAAGAAAGTAATGTTTTGTATAGAGTAAATGCCATAGAATTAAAAGCAGAAGATATGATAAAGTTGCCTATAATATTAACAGAAAATCAGACATGGCAACAAAGTTTAACAGCTTCTTGTTTAATGAGGAATAAGTTAGCTGAATTTGCTAAACTTGAAAAGGAATATATAAGACCTATTGTTTTAATACAATCAGAAAGTAAAGGGCAAGAAAATACAGAAAATGTTGTAAAACAATTTTTAATTGATAACGAAAATATACCTGCTGAAAATATAGCTATTGTTACAGGCGAACAGAAAGAGTTGGAAGGGATAAATGTTTTAGATAAAAACTGTCCTATAGAATACATAATAACAAAACAAGCATTAAGGGAAGGATGGGATTGCCCTTTTGCTTACATATTCTGTTCAGTTGCTAAAGTTCATTCTTTAACATCAGTAGAACAATTTTTAGGTAGAGTTTTAAGAATGCCCTATGCTAAAAAAAGAGAACATGAAGAATTAAATAAAGCATATACTTTTGTTTCAAGTTCCTGTTGGACAAATTCTGTTGCTAAACTGAAAGATAGTTTAGTTAGTATGGGGTTTAACGAACAAGAAACAGCCAATATTTTACAACCTACACCTGAAGAAATACCATTTTCTTATACTTTTACAACAAAAGATATTCCTGTAAATTATTTTACAAATGAAGAAAAAGAAGAACTGGGAATATTAAAAGAACAAAAAATTGATAATAGCCAAATAACCATACAAATAAAACAAAGTATGTCTAATGAGTTGAAACATAAATTAAGTAAAGTAATATCTGATAAAGATTTGTCTTTATTTGAAACAACATGTAATATCGTTCTTTTTAAAAAAGAAAGTTTTGCACAACAAGGAGAAAAATTTGAAGTTCCACAATTATGTTTGTTTGAAGATGATATGTGGATTGTAATAGACGATAAGGAAACTTTTTTACAAGATTTTAAATTATTAGATTACACTGCAATATTAAATAAAGCGGATTTTTCAGTAAAACAAGAAGGCAAAATCTTTTTAATAGATATAGATGGCAAACACATTACTGAAAGATTTTTAAGTACAAATTTAATAAATGAAGTAGATAATGCACAATCAAGTTGGACAAATTTAACCCTTTCCCAATGGATTGATAGAAAAATACCTCAGCAAGATATACCACAACCTGTTTTATTGGAATTTATAAGAAGAATAATTGATAATTTAACCACAGCTAGACAATTTCCATTAAACTCTTTAGTAAGAACAAAATTCCTATTGTCCAAAGCTATAGATACTAAAATTTCAAAGTATAGAGAAGAAGCTTATAAAGAGGGTTTTCAAACTCTTCTTTTTAAAAATGAAAATGTTGAAACAAAATTAAATTTTTCTTTTAACTTTATAAAAGATTATTTTGTAAGTAATCTTTATAATGGTGATAAAATTTTTAACAAACATTATTATTCCAATATAGGTGCTATGAATAAAGAAGAAGCCCAATGTGCTCAATTTATAGATGGACTATGTGAAATTAAATATTGGGTAAGAAATGTAGAAAAACATCTAAATTCTTTTTCACTTCCAACATCAACCGACAAATTTTATCCTGATTTTATGTGTTTGTTAAATGATGAAAGATTATTAGCTGTAGAATATAAAGGGGAATATTTAGTTTCTGCAGATGATGCTAAAGAAAAAGAAAATATTGGTTCTCTTTGGGCAAGAAAAAGTAATGGCAAATGTTTGTTTTTAATGGTTACAAAATCTGATTAT
Source organism: uncultured Elusimicrobia bacterium (assembly GCA_947168325.1). Lineage (GTDB taxonomy): Bacteria > Elusimicrobiota > Endomicrobiia > Endomicrobiales > Endomicrobiaceae > Ruminimicrobiellum. The sequence continues at coordinate 12,248 of CAMVLN010000010.1, forward strand.
GAAGAAAAAATAAGAAATATTGTAAAGTAATATTTTATATAGAGAGAATATATTTTATAATAAACAATTATTTTAATGATTTAATTTAATATATACTAAACCTTTAGTAAATCCATCTCTTTCTTCTAATTTGAAACTTGACTTTACTCAATTGATTGAGTAAAATTACTCAATAGATTGAGTAAAATAAAAAACAAAAGTAAAAGATAAATATGAACAAAGCATATAAAAGAAATCATTATAAATTAATTAAATCAAGATTACAGGAACCAAGAAAATTTATTCAAATTTTGTTCGGTGCAAGGCAAGTTGGAAAAACCACATTAATCACTCAAGTATTGGAAGACATAAAAAAAGAATATATTTTTATATCTGCAGATAATGAAATAAATTCAAATTCTGTTTGGCTTTCACAACAATGGGAAACAGCAAGAATCAAACTAAAAAATTCTTCAAAAAAAGAATTAATTTTTGCAATTGATGAAATTCAAAAAATAAAAAATTGGAGTGAAGTTGTAAAAAGCCAGTGGGATTATGATACAAGAAATAAACTAAATATTAAAGTCGTTTTGCTTGGTTCATCATCAATTCTTGTTCAAAAAGGGTTAAGTGAGTCTCTTGCTGGAAGATATGAGATTATAAGGATACCTCATTGGTCTTATAAAGAAATAAAAGCTGCTTTTGGTTTATCTTTAAATGAATATATATTTTTTGGGGGATATCCCGGAAGCATAGATTTAATAAAAGACGAAACAAGATGGAAACAATATGTTAGAGATTCTTTAATAGAACCTGCAATAACAAAAGATATTTTATTAATGTCAAACATAACAAAACCGGCATTATTAAGCCAATTGTTTCAATTAGGTAGTATTTATTGTGGACAAATTTTATCTTATACAAAAATGTTAGGGCAACTACAAGATGCAGGAAACACAACAACTTTAGCTAATTATCTTAAATTATTAGATATTGCAGGTTTATTGTGTGGACTACAAAAATATTCGAAAAATCAAATTCAAACAAAAAGTTCTATACCTAAATTTCAAGTATATAATAGTGCATTAGTATCTGCATTTGAAACAGAAACTTTTAAAGAAGTAAAAAAAGATTTAAATAAATGGGGAAGATATTGTGAAATTGCAATAGGAACACATTTGTTAAATGATTGTGTATCTAATGGATATAAACTTAATTATTTCAGAGAAGGAAACTACGAAGTAGATTTTATTGTAACAAAAGATAATAAATACATTGGTATTGAAGTAAAAAGTGGTAGTAATACAACAAATTTATCGGGTATGGAACTTTTTAATAAGAAATATAAACCTTATAAGACTCTTCTTGTTGGGCAAAAAGGAATACCTTTTGAAGAGTTTTTATCATTATCTGTTGAAGATTTATTTTAGTTGTTTTAGTAAATCTGATATAAATTATTTGTTATTTCTTAATGTTTTCAAAATTAAAAATTTAACTATAGCTTAAAACTTATAGTTTAAATTAAATTTATAAAAAACTAAATATTCAAAAAACAAATAAATATTTATACTTTTGTAAATATATGTTCTTTTTTATTTTTGTGATAATATTTTTAGCTTCTTATATAAAAATATTGTTAGTATTAAATTTTATCTCCAAGGGTAAAATTCTTGGTCTATTTCTTTTGTTCCATCTTTTTTAGTAAGTGTAGGAACATTTGTTTTTACATCAAATTTGAAATATAATTCATAATAAGTTTCTCTTAATCTAAAACTTGCCCCTAAATTGAAACAATGTAAATCTCTGTATAATTTGAATTCATGGTCTTTACCTTTCCATTCGCATGTTTTATATTTTGATGTTATTCTTATAAGATAATCAAATCTCCATTTAGCATTTAGCCAAAAACCTATTCCTGAAACTAAATCTATTTCGTCAGGTCTTGATTGATAATAAAAAGCAGACATTTTAAAATAAAATTGTTCTAGTTTGCCAAACATAGAATCAAATTGTAAAGAACTAAAATCAAATGGATGTAAATTTTGTGTTTGTTTTAAATAAAGTGTAATTTTTGAAGATGGAACATAAGTTAGTTCTGTAATAAAAGGATACCAATCAATATATCCAGTAGTTTCAGGTTTATTTAAATTTCTTAAATCGTATCCGGTAATGTTTCTTATTATTAAGTTAGAATTTGTATAGATATAGTTATTAAACATCACTGCATTTTTTTCTACACCTTTATCGTATTCATTAGTATCAATAGCTAAACTATTTATTTTAGATCTTAATTTTGCTTCATAAGATAAATTCCAGTCCATCCACCAAGTAAGCCTATACCTAGCATTTAAAGAACCATAATATCTTGTAGTTAGATTTTTATTATCATCTTGTGGATTTATGCTATCATAAAAAGTTTCATTTATTCCTACTACTGGTTTTACCGTTAATTTTTTTGTTAATCTATAATCTTTAGTTAAATTATAATCGGCAGTTGCACTAACTCTTTGATAATCATAAGTTTTACTTGAATAAGTTATTTCATAGTTTGTTTTATTTTCAAAGCTAAATGTAAAATTTTGCATAGCTCCCAACATTTTTGATGGGTATAAAGAAAAATATACTTGTGGCAATAACATATAAGAGCCATTTAGTAGTTTATCTGTTATAGGATTATATATTTGATATAGCTCTGAAATTATTCTTAAATTTGATTTACTACTTTGCCTAGTAGCTGATACATAAGATCTTCTTCTATTTAAAACTCTGTTCCAATCATTTGTGGAATATCTATTATTAAAATAAGAATCACTAACAAATTCTGCATGAGATTGTATCGTCCATAAATCATTTATTTTTTGCCAATAAGAAGGCCTTACTGTCCATCTTTGAGAATTTTGTTTCATATCTTTTGTTAAATATGCATATATTGTTGCTTTTACCTTATTTGTTGCATAGTAGCTTGCTTCAGTTCCTATACCAAAACCTTTAGTTCCAAGATAATCTAGCAATAATGCAGCATTAAGCTTATTGCTAAATTTATATTTTAATTTCCCCATTGCAGATAAACCGCCATCTCCTGTATATCCTGGTTCAATTTCATAACTAAATTTGCTATCTGATCCTGCTAAACTTCTAGTATATTTTGGAAAATATAATATAGGAACTTTACCAACATAATAAATTGCTTTATAAACAGTAATTTTTTTATCTACTACAAAAATACCTTCTTTTGCATAAACATAATGGTGAGGTTCATCTAAATCGCAGTTAGATAAAGTTACATTTTGTATTTTATATGTATCAGATGAAACTTTTATCATTTTTTTTGCACTAAAATATATTGATGAAGATGTTCCTAAAGTATCTTCTAGTTCACCTTGTTCTTTTGCCATATCATAACTAACATTATTAGAACATAAAATATTATCTTTTTCTTTAATTTCTACATTTCCGCTAGCTTGCAATTTTTGAGCTTTAATTTTCATCTTAATATTGTCAGCTTTAATTATTTTATCAGTCCACTTGATTTCTACATTTCCAGAAGCATTAATAATTTCGTCATCTTGCTGATATGTAAGAGAATCTGCCTTCATATTAACTTCATAAGCACAAAAACTTTTTGAAGCCAATACAAAAATAAAGAAGAACAGTATAGATAATAGATAGATTTTTTTACGAAACATCTATAAGCTTTTTACAAGCATAGCAGCTCCTACTACACCAAGCTTACTTGTATATTTAGATACAACAATTTTGCAAGATTTAGCAGATGTTTTAAATGCCCTTTTTTTTATTTCTTCTTTAGCTGGAGTTATAATTAAATTTCCAGCATTACTTATTCCACCACACAAAACAATAGCATCTGGATTAAAAAAGTTTATAATATCTGCTAACAATATACCCAACTTTTTGCCAGCATTGTTCCAAACCTGTTTTGCTATAAAATCACCTTTTTTTGCAGCTTGAGCCAAAATTTTCGGGGTTATTTGTTTAATATTGTCATTAGCTAAATTCAGTATATATTTTGATTTATTAGAACTATTTAATAAATCTACAGTCTCTTTTACAATATGTTTAGCACCTATATAAGTTTCAGCACAACCATTATTTCCACAATTACATTTTCTTCCGTTAGGTTCTATTGTAATATGTCCAATTTCTCCAGCAGTTCCATTATTGCCCCTAAATAATTTTTTGTTTATTATTATTCCACCACCAACACCTGTACCAAGTGTAACACAAATCATATTATCAACTGTTGCTTTTATATCTAACCAATATGCTCCAATTGCAGCTGTGTTGGCATCGTTATCTATAAAAACAGGTTTATTTGTAATTTGTTCAATTTCTTTTTTTAAAGGAACTTTATTCCATTTAGGAATGTTAGGGGAATATCTAACAATACCATCTTTGAAATTAATATCCCCTGCAATTCCAAAACCAATGCTATTTACTTTACTATAATTTTTAAATTTTTTAAAAACTTCAGTTATATTTTTTATTACATCTTTTGGCTTGGCAGTTATATCAGTATCTATAAAATCCTCTTCAATAATATTAGCTTTACTATCAACTATAGCTATTTTTATTAATGTTCCACCCATATCAACACCGAGATAATAATTAGCCATTTTTATCCTCTATATATTTTAATATTGTTCCTGCTAAATAAAACGAACCTAAACATATATAAACATCATTATTTTTTATAGAACTAAATAATTGTTCTATATTATCATAAACAGAAATATTTTTTACATTTATATAATTAGAAAATTCTTTTTTAAGTATATTTATATCTATTGCTCTATCATTATTTATTTTTAATAGTTTAATATTAGAAAAAAATTTTGACACTTCTTTTATAATTTTTTTGTATTCTTTTTCTTGCATCATTAAAAAAATCAAATTTGTTTTCTTTTTATAAAAAGGAGATTTTTTATATAAACCTAAAAATTTTTCAATTGCTTGCATATTATGTGCCCCATCTATAATAAAAGAACACTTTTTATTATTTATAATTAACTTTCTAACATCAAATCTTGCTTGCCATTTTATATTTTTAAGAACATTTTTTATTTTGTTAAAATTTATTTTATTTAATGTTTTAGATACTATTTCACAAGTGCATAAACTAACCGCTAAATTATAAACTTGAGTCAAACCTAATAAATTAAAATTTATTTTTATTTTATTTTGCAGACCACAATATTTTATTTGTTGTATTAAATTTTTCCAATTGCACTTTATTTGTGTCGCAAAAAAATCTTTACCAAAACAGTATAGTTGAGAATTGTTTTTATTTGCAACTTTTTTTATTTCTGTTAAAGCAATATTTTTTATATTTCCACAAACTACAGGAACATTTTTTTTAATAATGCCTGCTTTTTCAAAAGCAATTTGTTTTAAAGTTTTACCTAAAATTTCTGTATGATCAAAATCTACACTTGTAATTATAGAAACAATTGGATTAACTATATTTGTAGCATCTAATCTTCCACCTAACCCTGTTTCTAAAACAACAATATCTACTTTATTTTTAACAAAATATACAAAAGCTAAAGCGGTAACATATTCAAAATATGTTAATTTATATTTCTTTGATATATTGCTATATTTTTTATCTAAAAATTTTAAACTTCTATCACTAATAGGTAAAGAATTTATCTGTATTCTTTCATTTATTTTAATTAAATGTGGTGAAGTATATAAACCTACTTTATATCCCGAACTAATTAAAATTTCTGAAATAACTTTTGCTGTAGATCCTTTCCCGTTAGTTCCCGCTATATGAATATATTTCAATGCTTCATAATTTATTTTATGGTCAAGCAAAAACTTCTTAATTCTATCTAGTCCTAAAGACATTGTTTTATATTCTTGTTTGGCTTCAACAGAAATCATTTTATTTTAAAAACAAAGAAATTTATTATCTTAATAATTGTATCTCTTAAATTTTTTCGTTCAACCACCATATCAATCATACCATGTTTTAATAAAAATTCTGATAGTTGAAAGCCCTTAGGTAATTGTTGCCTTATAGTTTGCTCTATAACTCTTGGACCTGCAAAACCTATTAAAGCATTTGGCTCAGCAATTATAACATCTCCCAACATTGCAAAAGAAGCTGCAACTCCACCAGTTGTAGGGTCAGTCAATACGGAAATATATGGCAACTTTTTTTTAGCTAATTTTGCTAAAGCAGCTGATGTTTTTGCCATTTGCATTAAAGAAAAAATACCTTCTTGCATCCTTGCACCACCAGATGCTGATACTAAAATAACTGGAAGTTTCTTATCTATGGCTCTTTCTATTAATCTAACAATTTTTTCACCAACTACTGACCCCATACTTCCACCCATAAATTCAAAATCCATTACTCCAATAGCTACCGAGTATCCACCCATTTTAGCTTCACCGGTACAAATTGCATCTTTTGTTTTATAAGAATCTTTTTTTTCTTTATATCCAGGAAAATCAAGTACATCTACTGGTTTTAAATTTGCATTTATTTCTTTAAAAGAATCTTTATCTGTTAAAAGTTCTATTCTTTCTTTAGAATTTAGCCGAACATAATACCCACATTTTGGGCATACCATAAAATTTTCTTCAAAATCTTTTTGAAATATTATTTGTTCACACTTTTTACATTTTGTCCACAAACCTTCTGGCAGACCTTTTTTATTATTTTCAGTTGAAACCATCATAAAAAACATCCTCCGGCATATAAAAACAACAACTTTTATATTATACAAGTTTATGAAAACAAATTAAACTTTTTGTTTACTTGGGCACATTCAAGGTGCTAATGCAACTAGAAAAAGAAACCATTCTTTTAAGTGAAATCATTTAAACACTTTTTTGGTCTGTTATTTATCCAATCTTTGCCCTATTGAATTTGTTCGTTTGTAATGCTATCAAAATTTGTTTATTTTTAAAACATTACCCTTATTAGTCCGTTAGTATTTTTTATAGTTCTTTTTTGCCAACTACAATAAGGAAAACTCAAATATGATTGTATTGATAACGAGTTATTTATTATTGTGTGACCAACATTTTCAATAAATTATCATATGTAATAGAGTGTATAGGATTATTTCCGTATTCAAATACTTTCATTGTTTCATTTATTGATTTGTTTCCTGTTTTATTTATTACTTTTATTATCTTTACAAACCTTGTTTTTCGCTTCATAAATACTTTTAATGAGGCTTTCCCTTATACTAAATCTGTTTTCCAATGCTCTAATACTGTTCTTTTGTTCATTTCTTTTTCCTTCTTTCCTTATCCTCCATTATATCAATTCCGGTATCCATCTATTCATCATTAATTGTTCTACTTCTTCTGGTATTACATAACTCTTTAATACAAATTTCTTATGACTTCTTTTTTACCTGTTTTGTGCTTTACTAGAACTATATTGTGCTTGCCTTAAATCTTTATTACCT